>NZ_QTYG01000052.1:0-16398 GCF_003462045.1 Ruminococcus sp. AM31-15AC
CGGCGAAATCACTGATTAGATTGAAAAAGCAATAAAATATATTATAAATATCAAGAGTGCTTTTAACTGGAAATGGTATATGTTTTTTTGTGATAGAAAGGTATCTAAAAATCAAGGGATTGAGAAAGTAAATGAGTAATGAAATAATCGGAACAAAATTCAAGTACACGGTAGATACATCGTATGGCATAAATCAAGACGGATTTATTGCAATAGGTACGGAAAGCATAGTATACAGGGGACTGAAAACTGCTGATAAAGGCGGTCTTCAGTTTTCCTGTGTTTTGAAATTCAAGCCCAAATATGTTTATGTAAACGGAACGAAAATTGACAGAGTCAAGGTTTTCAAGGACGAGGAACTGAAAATTTTCGAGAATCTTCAGGAATGCAGATCAATAGTCCGTATCTATGACGTTATCGAAAGCTTGGCGATTTCAGCCTGCCATGCGATAAAATAAAAAGCGGGGTGATAAACGCCTCGGGATATTTCTGCGTTGTTGAAGAATATATCGACGGCTGGTCGCTTGAAGAGTACTGCCGGCAGGAACGGTGGAAACTCAGAAAGATCGAACAGCTTGAAAACAATCTCAGCAAAGTCGTAGATTACCATGAATACACGGAAGATGAAAAGAGCTTTGTTAATCTAAGCTATTACAAGAATTACGACAATGTTCTGAAATATCAGAGCGAGATATTTCAGTTTATGATAAACCTTTGCGAGATACTTGAATTTGTAACGGAAAAGAAAAATATTCTGCATCTTGATATTAAGCCGGAAAATATAATGGTGACCAAGTACGGTAAGGAGCTTGTTTTAATAGATTTCGGAAGATCAAAAAGAATTACCAAAGCCGACAGATTTGCAGTCAGCGATCTTGCAAAAGTAAACTATAATGACAACGAATCCATAGAAAAAATGTATCAGTACGGAACGCTGGGATATGCCGCTCCTGAATGCTATGCTGAAGCGGCGGACGATTCGCAGTTTCCGTTCAAGCAGCATTTTGAGCCGGGGAAAATGTCTATTGAAAGCGATATATTCTCATTCGGAGCAACTTTCTGGGAGTGCCTGAATATATTTGAGTTAGTTACTAAGAGCGAAGAATTTTCTAAAGAAAGTCATGATTTTTACAAGAATCATTTTCTTAATGATGCAGCATATTGTAGCCGAGATCTGACGATTACTTCTCTGCATTATCATAAAAAGCTTGAGAATATCATAAAAAAGTGTACTAAAGAACGCAACAAGAACTATCTAAATCTAAATAACGATGATTTTTATCACTCATACAGAACGCTGAAAAAGGATATTGAAGAAGCTAAAAATTCTGCTCCTACGATTGTTAGAGCCGAAAATATCAAGGTAAGAAACGCTTTCACTATGTTTGGTGTTATGCTTGCCGTATGCGTTACATTTTTGATGATCTTCATTATTTACAGAGCGGTAGGTTTCGGTATTGCCGAGGATAAATGGGACAGCCTTACAGCAGATTATAACGTTACACAATTTTATAAGCTTGAAACTATAGCAAATGACCTGATCAAAACCGCCCCTAATGGCAAAACGGATGATACATATTCCAAGATAGCTGCGTTTACATATTCCGACGGAGATATTGACGAACAGGAAGCGGCAATGCTTGTGGATTTGCTTGGAAAGATGTCAAATAGTGAGTACATGTGTAGATATATCGACGAATTGATGCAGAATGCCAATACAAAGAATTTTAAGGAGATTTCAACAGACATTGTGAAACTCAATACAGAGTATAACTGTGCAGGATATGAGTTGGCAAAAGCAATTTATAACACAGAAGTTGGAAAGACTGAGATTATTGGTTCTTATGAAACTTTGAAAAAATACAAGGACGATCATGCGTTTAAAAATGCTGTTATAAAGCTGAAAAATGTGTTGGATAATGACGAAAGCATTAGAATGATCTCAGAACATGAAAATACTACCAGAGTAGAAATAAAAAATTATTTTAAGGAAATTGGGTGAAATATATTATGAGTATTTCAAAAAAGTTTTTTGAAAAGCATATGCTGATTCATTATGTCCTAAGTGCGTTTTTTAAAGCATTATTAGTTTCTGTACTGTTTTTTGCTGTGCTATTTGCATCTTTACAAATAACAGGGAAATACACTGCTGTTGAAAATATGCTTGATTTGAAGTATGATTCACCGTGGATAATAGGACCTCTTCTGATTGCCGCAACACTAGCCGTTCTTTCGTTTATTGTAGGTATGATATTGTATTTGTATAAATACAAAAGAAACAGTTATAAAGGCGAGTTTTACAAAGCATTGGCTGGTGCGTTGAATGAAAATATAAAACAGGGTCGATAATTATGAAGTTAAGGGTATTGAATATTATATCTGGAGTCTTGTTTTTTATTTCTTCGTCAAGTTTGCTTATTATCCCATTTCTTGCTTTTGATGATAACCTATCTGTTTCGGCATATGCTGTCGCTTTGTTGTTCTGGGGCGGATCAATATCGGGAATAATTATTCAAATAATACTCTTTGTGACCTGTAAAAAGTATACTAAAGTCAAGGAGTCGAAAACAAGACAAATAGTCGGAGTTATATTTCTAATATCGGTTTTTGTACTGATTCCTATTATGGCTTTCTGGAGAGATAATGAATTTGCTCTTTCCATAAATTTATTTTTATTACTGTTTTCCATAGAAATATATTTTGTAATAAAAAGAATGGAGTGTTTAAAATGAGAAAAAAATTTCTGTCTGTTTTTATTGCAATGCTTTTAATTATGAATTGCTTCCCTTTGTCTGTAATAGCCGAATTTGAAGGCAGTACCGACCCGATCGAGGTTTTCTTGGAGGAGGGGTTTGCCGATAAAATAACCGTTGAAGATAAGGAGTATGATGGAAAACTTACGGCGATTGTTCATTGTGAAGATGTGACCCTAATAAATGCGAATACAATGGAACCAGTTGCAGGATATGATGTTTATCTTGCGTGCAATGGGGAGTTTGAGAGAAAAGATGCTTCTGATGAACAGAATAAAGTGACCGTATCAAAATTCTGTCTTGAAGGTAATGATAGGAATAAATTTAAACTTTCAGGAAACTATGATGTCGTAGAAAAATACGCATACATTACCCCAAAAGAATTAAAAGTTATTCCCAAAGAAACATGGATTTATTATGGTCAGGCAATCCCTGAGAATTTTGAATATACCGTTGAGCAGCCCGAAGAATATAATGTGGATTTAAATGTTAAAATCGCAGTGCAGGGTGAACCGAAAAATATAGGCGAATATGATTATGTTATCCTTGAACAGACGTCTGATAATCCTAATTATATAGGAAAGATATCTGAAAGCTCCAAATTTAGGATCAAAGAATATTCTCCAGAAGAAAAATATTTACTTAATGATGAAACATATTATTCAAATCATGCAAAACTAACTGCTCCTGACGGTTTTGAAATAAGTTCAGACGGAAATAATTTTAGCAATTATATTATAGTTGATTTAGAGGAAACTACAGTTAATCATAAAAAACAGGTTTCGTATTATTTACGAAATGTTAATGATGGGGCTATAAGCAGGGAGCTTAAACATAGTTATTGCTGCAGCACCAGTAGTCCTGAAATTGTAGGTGCTAAAATATCAAAGGTCAAATCTGATAGTTTCTTGGGATCTTTTCCATTTGGAATTGTAAGTAATGATAATGTGATGCTAACAATTACTGCCAAGGGGACAGGTGTAGATCAAGAAACATTAATATATTTAAACGGTGAAAATGGATATAGTCAATATTGTTCAGCAAAATTATGCACAGAAAGTAATGGTGTATATTACTACACTGCAGAGTTTAATATCAAAATGCCCGACAGCAAGTTTTTTAGAAGTAGTTTTGAAACATATGCAAAAAATAAAGCAGGAAGAGGCAACGAAGAAGAGCTTAATATCGAATTTGATAATGAAAGCAGCAATGTTTTAATTCTGGATAAGATTTCTCCAAAAGTTGAGTCTATGCAGATCGTTTATCACAATAATGAAGGTTACGTCGAAGCAACAGGGACTTTAAAAGATAGTGAATCTGGTATTGATACAATAGAATATTTTTGGAATCTTAAAGAAGATAATAAACTTGTAAAATACGGTATAAATGACAATGGAGAATGTGAATATACCAGAGTGCCAAATGGAGACGTTAATTTTTCAGTAAAATTAAAATACGATGATGCACCGATTGAAAAATATCCCTATGAATTAAAATTAAAAATTACGGATAATGCCGGAAATTTCAATGAGGATCTATATAAATACAGCAATGCCGAAAACGGACGAGATACCCAGCCTCCGAATATAGAAATCAAGGGTTTTCGTACAAAGGGTAGTGCAGAATATATGGATTGCGTTAATTTTCTGAAATTCGGTAATTATGCTAGAGATGATATTGAACTTGTGGTCGAAGCTAAAGATATATCTGAAACGGATTATGTTACAGGCGTTGGAAGTGTATCTTTATGTAATGGTGACAGCGTAATTGAAGAACTTAACAGTTCCAATGCAGCGAACGAGTATGTGTTTGTAATTTCAAAAAACACAAGGATCGATAATATGGTCATAAGGGCCGCAGATAAAAATGGTTTCTCTAATACGGCCAATGTAATAGACCAAATAACTGAAATGAAAGAGAATACACTCGTAGTTGAAAATGATCCGCCTGAAGTCTCCTTTGATACTTCTAAATCATCGACAATCGAAGATAATGGAGAAAAGATATATTGGTACAACACAGGCGATAGCATATTTTCTGTGAAAGTGACAGACGTTAATGAGAACGATAAGGTTTGCAGTGGCCTTGCAAGTGTAAAAATTATTGATGAGCATAATGGAATAATTAATGTCTTGGATGATAAAAGTTTTTCTGAAAATCAGGAGAATGATTACAGCTTTTCAACAGAAATATCAAAACTTTCTGAGGGTATACATTATATTAAGGTAGAAACAACTGATAACGCAGGGAATAATTGTGGTAATTATCCTGCCGTAATGGTGATAGGAGTTGATACAAAGAAACCTGTAGGAAAAACATCTATTGAAGGGCCTGAACCAGTTGATATTAATGGTGATAAATGGTTTGACAAAGATCAAATCATAGAATTTCGTGTTGACGCTGAACCAGATGTTTCGGGTATTAAAGATATCACGTTGGACATAAACGGAATAAAAAAGACGTTTACGGAGAATGAAATAAAAAGTAATGAACATGGATATTGTGTCACTGCTGATACAACAGGCATAGAAATTGATGATAAACATAGATATGTTGTATCAGGAACAATTACAAATGTTGCTGGGTCTTGCAGTGAGTTAGCAGTGTGTACTGCATATGTAGATTGTAAAAATCCTGTTATAGAAAAGTTTACAGTAGAGAAAAAGAGCTCTGCTTTAGATAAAATTCTGAACGTGCTTTCATTTGGAGTATATTCAAATGACGATTTGATTTTTAAGGTATCAGTTAGTGATGATATTCATGACAGTGGTATTGATAATGTAAAAATTAAGTACAATGGTATAGATGAGCAGGCGTTGATGACAAGGGAAAGTGATAAGACCTACTCTTACATAATACCCAAAAACACCAAGGTCTTTCAGAGCAATCTTATAGTTACTGCATATGATAAATATGGTAAAAAAAGTCTAAGTTGCCCCAATATAGAAAATGCAGATCAAGGTAAAGGAGTATCCGATAATGTATTCGCTATGATCGAAACTGAAAAGCCGAAAGTCACTATCAGTAAACCTAAAGGCGACGGGATAGTACGAAATGATAAGCAAATCTGGTTTAATTCCAATAAAGATATCAGTATAACTATTTACGATAAGGATTCGGGCATTCGCAATGCAGATATAAAAGTAAACGGAATTGATGTAACTGCTGATAAAAACGGCACCATAATTCCAAAAATCTCGACAACTGAGATTGCAAAAGTAAGAGATAATGAAAAACATACCTATTATTTTGACACTGACTATTTTACTGAAATTGCAGGTGAATCAGCGGACGGCAGATATGAAGTTAAAGTTAGCGTTGTAGATAATGCGGGAAATGTCAATTCAAAAGAAAGCTTTACTTACCATATAGATAATAAATCTCCGAACGTAGATCGCTTTGAATTTCTTCCTGCAACCTCCGATAATATCAGTGAGACTTCTGAATATATCGAATATCTTGAGTATGGATACTATTTCCAAAAAAACTTCATTGCGAATATCCATATTTCCGATAGTGCGCCTTCATCCGGTCTTAACAAAGCAGAATACCGTCTTGTTTCTTACGATAACGGAGAACTGAAAGGAGAAAAAACAGGAGAAGTAATTATTTCCGACGGTATAGCTCATATAGATATTCCTGTGGGATTCAGGGGACAGATTTTTGTTAAGGCTTTCGATAATGTTGGAAATTATTCCGATGAAGAAACTCCAAAAGCATTTGTTGCGGATGATATTCCTCCTGAAATAAATATTTCCGAAATCGACGGCAGCAGATACAGCGACGCAAACGGAAACAAGCTTTTTACTGATGATATTGCCGTAACAGTAACTATAACAGATACTAAATCAGGCATCAGAGAAATCGGTTATTATCAGACGTCCGAAAACGATGGATTTGAGAGAAGAGTTCTTGAAATCGATGGGACAGGCGTTGAGGTAGATTCCGAGATAGGCGACGGCTGGGCCATAGTAAAAAAAGACGTAAATCTTGTAACTGAGATTACAAAAACATTTATTTTCGATAAAGATAATAACGATATCACATTAACATTTGACGCGATGGATAATTCAGGTAATGTAAATGAAAGTGTTCAAAGTGAGACATTCACTATCGACAAAACTGCTCCGATTATAAATGTGGATATTAACAATGGAATCAATAATACGATTTATTACAATGCCGAAAACAGAGCGGTAATGACGATCGATGTAATTGAAAGAAACTTTGACGCAAGATTGATTCAAGCTGAAATTGAAAATACTTACAACGGAAATGTTCCGAATATTAGCTTTCAGGATCTATCTGTTACAGAACACAGAGCTGTCATTACTTTCAGTGAAGGTGATTACACTTTTGGTATCAGAGGTACTGATCTGGGGGGACATTCGGCAGGGGTAAATCTTGATCATGAGAAAGTACAAAGATTTTATGTTGATGAAACTTCTCCTGTAGTTGAAGAAAATTTCAGCGACTTTATAAACCGTGATAATGACAATTATTTTAATACTAAGAAAACCGCTGTTATTAAAATCACAGAGCACAACTTTGATCCTAGCCTTGTCGGTTTGAAAATACTGAAAAAGGATGCGGGAGCAAAGCATAACGAGAATGATTTTACTGATGTCACATACTCTATGTTAAGTATGGCAGATTGGTCTGATGATATTGATACACATACGCTCTCAATTATATTTGATGATGATGCTGTATACCGCGTTGAAATATCTCCGTCAGATCCCTCCGGAAATACTTCCGGCTATAAAAGCTCAGAAATCTTCGAGATAGATACGACACTTCCTGTTGTATCATCAAAATGGTATTCTTGTCGATGAAAAGAATGCTCTGAATTTTCTGGATATATATCCGTATGAGAGAAAGGACGAGGCAGCCCCGACGGTCGAATTTACAGACGTAAATTTTGATCATATAAAGTATGACCTTACTGTTTATACGCCTGAGTATACAAATGGCAGAGAACTTTCGGAAGTAAAGCCTGTTAGTGTATATCTTGACTCTGACAAAGATAAAGCGGGTATATTTAAGGGGAATTTATTCACTCTACCTGATTTTTCTAAAGACGGAGTTTATGCATTGGAACTAATAGCAGTAGATAAAGCTGGTAACGAAAGTGTTCTTAATTCAAACACATACATGAGAATCGTGGACAGCGATGTTCTTGCGTATATTTCAAACAGCAATGCAGCGGAAAAAACAGGCTGGTACTCATTTCAATATGAAAACGGAGAACCTATAAGCAAGCGTCCAGATAATTTTAGCGACATAGATATTGTTGTTCTTGCTAAAACAAATTCTCAAACCGATATAGTTCTTAGAGATTACAATGGTGAAGAAAAGAATACCGATCTGCAGGCTCAGACTGATAATAGTATGTATGGTGTAAGTGTTTACAGATATACTTTGAAGTCAGATTATTTTAAGGAAAACTTTCAAGAAGATACAGATACAGAACTATATTTGTCTGTAAAAAATGAAAACGGAAGGATCGATTTGGGCAAAATGCATATTGATAATATTCCGCCTTCGTGTAATATTCCTAATGATTTGAAATCATGGCATTGGTATTATGGAAACGAATCTCGCACAATTACTGTTACAAATATAAGCGAGTTACTTGATGAAACAAGGTGTAAAGTATATGATAACGGTAAAGCGATTGATTTTACTTACTCGGCAGCTGAAGGTAGCCTGTCGTTTACGCTTAACGGAGGTTGGCATAATGTAGGAATTACACTTGAAGATGTTGCTGGCAACACATACAGTGTTCAGGAGGTCGATAATATTCATATCGGGTATTTTTGGCTGTGGATCATTATAATAGCCTCTGTCATATTCATTGGAATAACTATTACGATAGTTTATTTTGTTAGAAAAAAGCGATATAGTTAAATACATAGATATAAACTTGATATGGAGTATAACAAAAGCTTTTAAAGCCGAAAGTTATACTCCTTTTTCTATAGACCTTTTTGTTTTAAAAGCAGAAAGGTCTATTTTTATGCCCATTCTAAAAAACTGGCAATGTTTTATTGCCAAATATCCATAAGCCTTCGTTTTGATTCAGAACAAGAAAATCAAAACGGAGGAATAAAAAATGAGCAAAAACATAGTAAGTGTTTATGACACTATAACCAAAAGGTACGTTGAAATTGAAGTAAGCGAAAAGATCCGCACATATTACAATAGAACCCAATGGAATATAGATGACAACAATAAATCGTTCTATAAGCACGAGATCCAGTTCTCTGCGTTGAAAGGAAACATTAACGGAGAACTTGAAAACTTTCAGGAGTTCCGAACAGAAAATGACGACGTCGAAAGAAGAGTGATACAAAATATTAAATGCGAAAAGCTGTATAGCTGTCTGAATGAACTTTCTGAGGATGAACGAAGATTGATCTTTGCAATATATTTTGAAAATAAAACGGAAAACGAGGTGGCTTGTTTTCTACATACCACTCAGCAAAACATTAACAAAAAGAAACGTAGGATTTTGTGCAAGCTTAACAAACTTTTGAAATTGCAATAAAAAACGGTTGTTAAACACCAGACTTCTACCCCTATACAAGTGTAAGGAGAATAAAAGCTCCAAGTAACTTGACAATAGAATATCAACTCTGCAAGTACGTTGATCACACGGCCGGTATGAAATCTCGGCAGCCAAAGAAACCATACGCCAAGACTCCGAAAGGATGAGCGATAAATGTGACGTTTCAAAATTCGGAACGGCTTTCCAAAAAGGCGATGAAACGTGTGAGGATAATGATACTTCCCAGTAGGGGCTAAAAGAGCGGGTGAAATGCCCATGAGACCGATAAGCTGTCGGTCGCTTGCAGAGTTCCGCCGTGACGGAAATTGAGAATAAATATCACGGAAAATCGTCTGAAATTTATGAATCAGACGAAGGCAAAATGAATATAAGGCGGTTTGCGTGTTTTGCAGACCGCCTGTTACATATAAAATTTAAAAGTTAGGAGGCTGATATATGAACGATAACGATATGCCTGAAAAATCAGATATTCAACTGAAAAACAATAAATTTGGAGTTAATATTCCTGTTCCGACGATCAGATTATCGGACAAGCATCCATGCTGCGGCTGTGTATGGTATGACAGGGATACAGATGTCCTGTTCTGCCCGTTCCATAGCTGTGTGAGATACAAAAATGGATTTATAATTCCAAAGAAAGGTGAACGAAAATGCTGATCAAACGAGGTGATATCTTTTATGCAGACCTTGATCCCGTTGTCGGTTCGGAACAAGGAGGTATACGGCCTGTGCTGATCGTACAGAATAATGTGGGCAATAAGCATAGCCCAACGGTTGTAGTAGTGCCGATTTCTTCTGTTAGAAAAAAGGATCTGCCTGTGCATATTCAGATAAGATGTTCAGGACTGCCTAAAAATTCAACTGTTCTTGCTGAACAGATCCGCACTATTGACCGACGCAGGCTGCAAAAATATGTAGGATCTTTGGACAGAGAATTTATGAAAGAGATCGATCGGATTTTAAAAATAAGTATAGGAGTGAATTTTGATGAATAAGTTCGGACAGGCAGAATACAGCGATTATATGGCAAGAATATTTGCAGATAAGCTTGACACAATTCTTGAAGAAAGCGAAAAGCAGGACTTTAACAGTAGAAATACAGAAGATATTTTCAGGAAATTTCAATCGTCAAAAGACGCAGCATAGGAGGGGTAAAATGGTAGGATTTTTTATTGGCTTGTTTGTCGGAGCTTTTATCGGTATAACTGTAATGTGCCTTTGTACAGCAGCAGGACAGGCAGATAAGTATGAAATCCGCACAGAAAAGGATAAGTAATTTCGTTAGGTTTGATGATACCATTTCAGAAAAACTTGTGGTATCCTTGTTGGTAAAACGGAGGTGAGAAAATGCCAACAGTAACGATAATACAGCCGACCATAGCAGCAGAACAAAACACAAAGATCCGTTGTGCCGCATATTGCCGAGTATCAAGCGATTCCGAAGATCAGCTCAATTCCTTTATGGCTCAGACAAGATACTATGAGAAAGCTTTCGAAAAGTCTGACAGAGAACAGCTTATTGACATATATGCAGATGAGGGAATAACAGGTACTCGTGAGGACAAACGTGATGAATTTCAGCGAATGATAAGCGACTGCCGGAAAGGCAGGATAGACAGGATATACACAAAGTCTATAAGTCGATTTGCCCGAAACACCAAAGACTGTCTGAAAAACATCAGAGAGCTGAAAAGCTTAGGCATAACGGTGCTGTTTGAAAAAGAGAACATCGATACTGCCGATATGACTGACGAGATGATGATAACGATTATGGGCGGTCTGGCTCAGGAAGAATCGACTTCTATTTCACAGAATTTACGGTGGTCTTGCAGAAAAAGAATGGCTAATGGCACATATGAATTATCGTGTCCTCCTTATGGCTACAAAAAAGTAAATGGCAAACTTGTTATTTGTCCCGAGCAAGCAAAAGTAGTGAAAGAGATATACGATAGTTATCTAAGCGGCATTGGAATGATATCAATAATGAAAAATCTTAATGAACGTAATATCCCCTGCTGTAAAAATAGTGAACGGTGGCATATGATAGGCGTTTCATATATTCTAACAAATGAAAAATATACAGGAAACACACTTCTTCAGAAAACATATTCGACAAACACACTTCCCGTTAGGCGTTTTAAGAATAACGGAAACGCTGATCAATACTACGTTCGTAACACTCATCCTGCAATAATACAACAGGAGACTTTTGATAAAGTACAAAGACTCATATCAGAGAAAAATCAAAAGCAGCCTAGAGGTACGCCACACAATTCAGCCTTACACAAACATATCTTCTGCGGAAGTTGCGGCTCAATACTTATAAGAAAATCCTGCAGAAAAAAATATTATTGGTCGTGCAGAAAACACGATCTTGCAGCGGTGGACTGCCCTACCAAACAAATTTCCGAAGATAAAATCCACTCCGCTTTTATACGTCTGTACAACAAGCTCGTGTATAATTTTAAGCCTGTACTTACACCATTACAGCAAGCCTTGCAGGATCTAAAATACAAAAATACTAAAAGCGGTACGACTATAATTGAAAAGTACAAGGAAATCGCTAAACTGAAAGAGCAAACTCACGTTCTCGCAAGGTTGAAAACAAAAGGCTTTCTTGATGAGGCAAAGTATCTTGAACAAACCACAGAGCTTAACTCAAAGATAGCAAAGTTACAGACCGAAATAAAGAAACTGAACGTCAGCGATGAAGAAGATGAGACTCTTGAACAGCTTGATATGCTCATAGGATATTTTGAAAAGCGGCAGAAACTTATGGTAGAATTTGAAGAATCAGCGTTTGAGAGTATTGTCGATAAGATAGTAGTAAAAAATCAGAATGAGCTGGAGTTTCACTTGATTGGTGGATTAGAACTTACGGAGGAAATATGATCTTGGTGTCTTGTATATCAAATTGCAGGGCATATCTTTGTTAGTTATGATACTGGATTTCTACTAAGCTTTGTGGTATCATTGTCGATTGAAAGGAGTGAGTTTATGCCTAAAAACAGAATTATCCCATTCGGTTACTGTATGAAAAACGGTGAGATAATAACCGAGCCCAAAGAGCTCTATGCTGTCGTCACAATATTTAATGAGTATTTAAAAGGCAAAAGCTTGTCAGAAATAGCAGCTTTGATGGAAGTGCCGTATAGCGAAAATTCATCTTGGAACAAGAATATGGTCAAGAGAATAATTGAAAATGACAGGTATCTTGGCACAGAGAGGTATCCGCAGATAATTGACAAAGAAACTTTCAAACTTGCAAATGAAAAACGTGTCAGAAAAGCGACTGCATCGATAGGTCAGACTGAAGAAGTCAAACTGCTGAAACAAATAACTTTTTGCAAAGAATGTGGTCAAAAGCTAACACGAACAAAGGAAGAACTATGGGATTGCAGACGTCCTGAATGTTTCCGATTTGATCATCTGCTTACGGATCAAATGATACTTAGTGCTGTGCTGAATGTGTTCAACACAGTTATCGCTAACCCGACGCTCATTAATACAGACTGCACGATAAGCACATACTCTCCAAATGCAAAGGTCAGATTTCAGCAAAATGAGATAAATCGAATGACAGATATGGTACATACAGATGAAAAGAAGATCAAAGAAGAGCTTTTCAGACTTGCTCAGCTGAGATATGACTGCTGCACTTATGATGACAGTCAGCCAAAAACAGAACTTTTAAAATCAAGGCTTTGCTGCGAACAACTGAATACACTTGATATTGGCTTATTCAAAGCGTGTGTTTCACGAATCTGGATAAGCCATTTTTGTACCATAGAGGTTGAGTTCATCAACGGAGTACACATCAAAAACATTACTGAAAGGAATGACAAAAATGTCCACAGCGCCGAATGTAACGGTGATACCTGCGAAAGTGCAGACAGCGGAAAACCGTGATAAATACCACCAATTAAGAGTAGCGGCATACTGCCGTGTCAGCACCGAGCAAGAGGAACAGCAGAACAGTTTTGCGGTTCAGGTCGCTTACTATACAGACCTTATCAACAAGAAAAAGGAATGGACTCTTGCAGGCATATTTGCCGATGAGGGTATCAGCGGAACGCAGACAAAGAAAAGAACAGAATTTAATCGTATGATAAGAATGTGCAAAAAGAAGAAAATAGACCTCATAATAACAAAGTCTATAAGCCGTTTTTCAAGAAACACGGTTGATTGTCTTCAGTACATAAGGCAGCTGAAGGAATTGGGTATTGGCGTTATTTTCGAAAAAGAGAACATAAACACGCTGACAATGACAAGCGAGTTTATGATAGCTTTGTATGGAAGTTTTGCACAGGCCGAAAGTGAATCTATCAGTAAGAACATACTCTGGGGAAAAGAAAAAGCATATAGAGAAGGAAAAGTAAATTTTCAGTACAAACATCTTCTGGGCTACAAAAAGGGAGCAGACGGCAAACCAGAGATCGTTCCTGATGAGGCGGAAACAGTAAAGCTGATATATAAACTATTTCTTGACGGTTATAGTATGAAAGGTATAAAAAATGTTCTTGAAAGCAAAAAGCTTCTTACCTCAATGGGTAATAAAATCTGGAACGAATCTTTTATCCGCAGTATTTTGAAAAATGAAAAATATGTAGGAGACGCTTTGCTGCAAAAGACATATACGCTTGACTGTATTACGCATAAGGTCGTAAAAAATTACGGCGAACGCCCGATGTATCTTGTGACAGATCATCATGAACCCATAATCGACCGTGACACATACAATAGAGTTCAGCAGGAGCTTGCAAGGCGAAGTTCTAAGCGTAAAATCAGCGATAAAACTACTACCGAGCAAGGAAAATACAGCAGTAAATATGCACTTACGGAACTGCTTATCTGTGGAAAATGCGGCACGCCTTACCGCCGTACAACGTGGACTTCAAGAGGCAAAAAGCAAATTGTCTGGCGGTGTATAAGCCGGCTGGAACACGGCAAAAGATATTGCCCCGATTCGCCCACGATAAAGGAAGAACAGCTCCACAAAGCTATAATACGAGCGATAAATAACTACTACTCTTGTGGGAACGACGTTGAAAAGATCTTAAAAGCGAATATCGGCAATGTGCTTGAATGTCATGGGCAGGAAGAGATCGCAGCGATCGAAAAAAGGCTTAAAGAGATCGACAAGGCAAGAAATGATCTGATAAGTCTCATAGCAGCAGGCGGCTGTGATGAGGACAAGCTGGACAGCGAGTTTGAAAAGCTGTATAAGGAAGAGCAAAGCCTTAGTGAAAGACTTGCAATGCTGAAATCAAAAAATCAAACTTCCGCCGAAACTCAAGCCAAGCTTGATAAGATAATAGATATGATAGAGCATGAAAAGTTTGAGTTGGAAACATTTGATAATGTGCTTATCAGAAAGCTGATAGAATGTGTGAAGGTTCTGAGCAAGACGGAGATACTGGTGATCTTTAAAGGTGGGTATGAGGTCAGGACTGAAATTGAATAACGATCAAAATTTACGGCTTGCGATATATTCGCAGGCTGTTTTTGTTGGGAGGTGTAACATTGTCATTAAATTTTGACGGCATAAAAACGAGAAAATACGGCATTGAGATCGAAATGACTGGACTTACACGGAGTCAGGCGGCAAAAGCTATGGCTAAAGTGCTTGACGGAAGTGTTGAACACGAGGGCGGAAGCTATGACAAATACGTTGTAACTGATTCAAAGAACAGAAAATGGGCTGTAGTTTATGACGGTAGTATCAACTGCTATAACGCAAACGGCGACAGAGCGTCTAAGTCTTACAGCGTGGAGATGAACTCTCCTGTGTTGGAATATGAAGACATACCGCTTTTGCAGGAAGTTGTCAGATCGTTACGCCGTGCAGGCGGAGTAACAGGTCCTCGGTACTGTGCAGGAACACATATCCATATTTCAGCGGACGATTATACACCTCAGCAGTTAAGAAATCTAGTGAACATATTTGCAAGCAAAGAAGATTTCCTGTGGGACTCTTTGCAGGTATCATCTGCCCGTGAAAGCTACTGTCACAAGATGAATAAGCAGTTCATAGAGGACATAAACCGAAAAAAGCCTAAAGATATGGAAGAAATAAAGAGACTTTGGTATCACGGAAGAATGAGCGAGCAGTTTCAGCATTACTCGAACAGCCGATATGTTATCTGCAATCTTCACAGCTTTTTTCAGCACGGGCATTATGAGATAAGAGCTTACAATGGTTCTCTTCATGCAGGTGAGGTAAGAAGTCAGATAGTGCTTGCATTAGCCATAAGCAATGCGGCTATGACCAAGAAATATTGTTCTCCGCACGTTTCACGAAGTGATAATATGAGGTACAGTTTCAGAGTATGGCTGCTGGGATTAGGACTTATCGGTGATGAGTTCAAAAATTGCAGAACACATCTGCTGAAACATCTTGAGGGTGACATAGCCTGGCGACACCCGGAGGACGGGATTGCTGCAAGGGCAAAGCTAAAAGAAAAACGAGAGCTCGAAAAACAAGCGGTTCGTGAGCGGCGTGCCGAGCCTGTAAGCGACAACAGCACACAATCCGAAAATGTACCCGAAGAAAACAACGAGCCCACAGAGAGCCAATGTGAGGGCGTTGAAGAGGAACTTGAAATGAGTATGTAAAATTGCAAAGGAGTTTTTATGGAATACAAAAGATTATACATCGCTTATGGCAGCAACATCAATCTTGAACAAATGGCAAACCGCTGCCCGAATTCAAAGATCGTAAGCAAGGAGATGCTGAAAGGATACGAGCTTGAATTCAGAGGTGTTGCGACGATCGTGCCGAATGATAAATCGGAAGTTCCCGTACTCATATGGGAGATTGGTTTTGTCAATATCACTTGACACATTTTATTCGAACAAGAATTATGCAACGAGAAAGATATGATCATAGTAGAGCTTTCTTCGGGCTGCCGGAGGCAGACCACCGTTGGCGGTGCAGATTCTTCTGTTGGCCCAGTAACTCATAAAATATCTCCAGATCATGGTCTTCAACTCTTTCATAGTGTAGTTCTCCGGCTTGTCCTCACGGCTGTAGAACAGCTCTTCTTTCATTCTTGCCCACATACTTTCACAGCG
>NZ_QTYG01000053.1:0-16247 GCF_003462045.1 Ruminococcus sp. AM31-15AC
TTTTATATGATTTTTCTAAAGGAAAAAAGATATTTTTTCATGGTTACAGATTGCCGGAAGAACATCTTTCTCAAATAGTTGATACAAAGGTAATCTTAGAAAAATCAGAAATCATTAATGACCCATTTAATATTTTTTTGAGATTAAGCGATGCGAAAATAAATATAAATCATTTTGATTGTGCGTGCGAGTCAATGATATATTATTTTGATAATAAGGTTAATTGGACGGATTTTTTAGCAACATCTATCATTAGTCAGCCTCAAAAATATATTAAAGAAGGAATATTAATAGCCTATTTTGCTTCTGTGGACCAAGGGGCAGATTATTGGTTTGAATGTAGCAAGGATTACAAAGAAAACGTGTTGATATTACTCCGCACTCTAACGGCATTAGGATGTAGAGTAAAACAAGTTTCTCATTTATCATTTCCATATAATTAGAGCGTATCAGATGAATTTTTGGGAAAAAACAATTAAGGTGAGATGAGATGGAATATTTATTATTTGAAATATTGTATCGAGGTTTAAACTATGAGAAGATGCGAACCACTAAACACATAAAAAGCAAACAGATAATTGAACTTAGAAAACATATGGCACTATTGAAAATGGTTTTGCACCTTGTTAATGCTATATACTATAAATTAGGAAATGATTATTGCAAAGCAATAAAAAATAACATTACATCAATAATAAAAAATGATCCTGAATATGCCGTAAAATATTACAATTCATTACTTGCTGAGGATAATTTTGAGTCAAATTCATGTTACGAAAGAGTTCTCAAACTATTGAATTATATATTTGCTGTGATTGATCTGGATTTGTCAGAAGAAAAGTTTGATATACCTCATTTGAATATTCTGTTTAGAGCAGCTCATAATTTGCCGATATGTATGCTGAAAAAGGGTTACCTGGACAAATCGTATGTTCACAACATATCTGAGGCAGAATGTGTAGATTATTCATTATCCAATATGGATGTGAAACTAAGAAATGAAGTTCTAGGTTTTATATGATCATTTGAAAGATAAAATACAGGAGGTTTAAAAGTGAATATATGGCAACTATTACTTTATACGCAGGCAAAGTAAATCAGATGTCAAGCCTGATAAACCACGCAAGAAAGGCAGTAAAAGAATATAAGTCTGATTTGAAATCACTGAAATCAAAAGTGCTTTCCATAGATGAAAGCATATGCGACGTTGATGATGTTATCAGCTCGATAAAATCATCAACGCAGACCCAAGAGGACAAAATTGAATCACTTGAGTCATTGAAAGAAAATATTAATGAATACATTTCTGATGTTATGATTATTGACCAAAATGCGGCTGATGCTATCAATAAAAGCAAGAATGATTTTTATGATAAATATGAATACCTGAAACCGGATATTGAAAAAAGCTGGTTGGAAGAGAAATGGGATAGTGCTTGTGAGTGGTGCAAGGAAAATTGGCAGTCAATAGTTAGTGTGTTTGTGACTATTGTCATTGTTGTCGGTATTGTTATATTGAGTATTTCAACATTTGGAACGGCAATTCCAGTAATTGCTGTTGGTGTAGTTGGAGCAATCGTAGGCATTTCAGGTCAATTAATTAGTGATATTATTTCATGTGCGATAACAGGCGATTGGAATGGTAACTGGCAATCATATATTGGATCAGCGATAGGCGGTTTTGCTGGCGGTGTTTTATTATTGCTTACTAATCCAATTGCTGCTTGTTCAGCAGAGGCGGCAATATCAACGTTTTTGGGCGAAAATCTTGAAAATATCACTGGGGGACAAAAACGATCGACTTTTGAAATATTATTTGATACTGGTTTAAGCACAGGAACAGCGGCTTTTTTTTAGTGTTGCTTTAAGTAAAATTACTGGAAAGCTTTCAAAAACTCTTTCGAAAAAAATTCCGGTGTTCAAAAGACTTTCAGGCATAAATAGCTATGATGCTTCATTTAAAATGGTAATAACAAAATTAAAACAGGGAAGTATTAAAAAATTTCATTATAAAACAATTAGAAATGGTGTAATTTCAGGACTTTCTGGAGGTGCATTGGAAAATATAGCAAGTGGTTTTTTTGATGGGATTAAGGAATGGTATGACGAATGGAGAGAGTTGTTACAAAATTAATAAGAAATGAAGGAGGTCTGATCAATGAAATCAAAATCGAAATTTACTGTGAAGATACCGTCAGAGATTTATAAAGGTGAAGTTTTTATAACTGCTTTTTTCATTGTTTTAAACGTAATGTATACGATTTTTGGTAATCCTCCGCATTTCCCTATGTATATTTCAACAATATTATTCGTTTTTATTCCAATAGCTATTTCATTATTGTGGATAAGAAAATTAAAAATTGTAGTAAGCGGCAGCAGAATAACCGTTAGGAAGATTTTGGGATCCAAATATAGTGTGGATGTTTCAGAAATAACAAAGATAAAATGGATAATTAATGATACTAGATTGGGGTTAATGAAAAAATTTTAATTTATGTGAACTCTGAGCATTTTGCTGTTGAAACTCTTATGGACGGATTTGAAATAATGTCAGAATATCTTTTGAAAAATGTTGATCCTGATAAAATAATTTATATTAATAAAAAATAGAACATTTGGCAATAAAATAATCGGAATATGTTGTGCGTATCGACGGCGATGTCGCTGACGCTATTAATAAGAGCAAGAATGATTTTTATGATAAGTATGAATACTTAAAACCGGAATGCGAAAAGAGATGGTTGGAAAAAGCTAAAGAGTGGATTGATTCAGCTTGTGAATGGTGTAAAGATTTATGGAATAAAATTATAGATTTTGATTTTTTTTAATTTTATAGGTAAATTAATTCATAGTGAAGGATTCAGGAATTTCGTAACCTTTGCAGTTGGAATATTTTATCAGATAGGTGGTGTCTGGCTGATAAAGAAAATTGCGGAGTTAGGAACAATCGCTGCAGTATTTGTGAGAAAGCATCCGATTTTGTCTTCATATATTCCTGGATTGAATGTTGTTGCAGATATGACAACAGGATTTTTCTCCTTGACGTTGGGTGCAGATATGGATGATGATGGTATCTATCATATGAGACCTGATTGTTTGCAGCAATATGCACATTATACCACAGGCTATGACGATGTTTTCCGAGCTGCGGTTAACAAAGCTTCGGGCGGTGAAATAACCGTAGATGCTCATCAATCTCAGATTTTTTGGGTAGATCTTGACGGTGATAAATCCAAAGATGAAGGAGAAGAATTTATAATATGGTCATGGAAGGGCGACTATATGAACCTTGGAGCAGGCGCTGAAACAGGTATTTATCAGGTGAAAGATGGAGAAATTGATGAGTATGGAAATTATATTATGGAAAATGGTGAATACTCATATTTTTATGCCGAAGTTAACAGAGAATATTCTGTTGATATGACTCTTGAATTATATCATGATTCTAATGGGGATGGAATCTTCAGTGATGATGAGCAGCTGTATAAACATGAACCAGATGAATTACAATGGTGGATAACGGGATTTGATCCGTTGGTTCAGAATGTTAAAGCTGAGGATCTCCAAGCCGTAACTACTATAGATTTTTCGAGCTTTGGAGAAAACAAAGATATAATGTTAGATTCTTTCAGAGAATTTAATGCAGGAGAAGTCGAATGGGATATTCCAGAAAAAGATTCGGGTTCATACATTGTAACTCTGACTTGGTAAGGAGAATATTATGTTAAAATTTAAAAACTTGCTTTGCTGCACAATGTCCGTAATATTGATGTTAAGCCTAATGTCCTGTTCTGTTGTAGAAAAATTGAACAGCCATTATGAAGGTGATCTCGTTATTGATCAGACGGAGAATGTGAGTGTTTCAGAAACAGTAATAAAGGCTTTGGAAAATAACGATGCGGACGCAATCAAAAATCTGTTTTCTGTTCGTGCCAAAGATCTTTGTCCGGATCTGGATGAAGGGATCGGATATATGCTCAGCATATATGAAGGTGAATTTGTTGAAGTTACGCAGAATAATTCAAGCTCAAATAAATATTCGAGCGGTGGTGAAAGATGTATTGTTTCTCCGGTATGCGTTTTTAAAACAACAGAAAACTACTATAAGCTTACTTGGAATGCGTGGACGATAAATGAAAAAGATAAGGAAAAAGAAGGAGTCTACAGCATGAAACTCCAGATTTGGCCGGATGCCGGACTGGATCAGGGAGGTGAAGACCTTTTTGTTGCAGGGGTAGTGTATCCTGCTAATTCCGAGGAAAGTGATATGGCGTTTACTCTTTGGAAAAACATTTATCAGCAAAAAAATCATGACGATCGCATAGAGAGATTTCGTGAACTGCTTTCTGACAATATGCTGGCTTCAGGCGTAACGGACGATGAAATAGATCGATTTTTTGATTACTGTCAGCCAATGCGAGAACTTTACGAAGGCTGGACGGAAATTGATGATGGAAATATCACCGTTTATATTACGTCCATGAAAAATGATACTCCGATATGTTTTTGTTTTAGACTTGACAAGGAACAAACGGATAAAATATCTTTTCTAAAATTTGCCGAGATAGACGATGAAAAGACTATCGGTGATTATAATTTATCGGAAGAAAATGCGGGAATTTATTTGCCAGATTAATGGAAGTGATTAAATGTGAAAAAAAGTACAATATCCGTTTTGCTTACTTTGTTATTGGCAAGTTCTACAGGCTGTACTATATTAAACGATAGCCAAAGTTCAATAGAAAATGATGATAAATTAATTATCGATCAAACCTCAACGAAAAATACTTCGGATGTTCTGATACAAGCCTTGGAGACCAACGATGCTGAACTTTTTAAAAGCGTTTTTTCGGAGCAGACTTTGAAATTACAGCCTGATATTGATGAAGGTATCAAATACATATTTAATATATTTGAGGGTGACAATTTAGAGATAGTTTATGAAAATCAGTCATCAGAATCTTTTTCTGATTTGCAAGCAAAATGTGTATGGTCGATCTGTGTAATTAAGACTACTGAAAAATGCTATTCATTAACATGGACTGAGTGGGTACAGCAGGAAACTGATCCGTCTGCCCAAGGCGTATACAGCTTGATTTTTGAAGAATGTGAGGAAGATCAGAGAGGAGCAGGCGGCGGAGATCTGCTTGCCGGAATATATTACCCCGGATGTGAAACAGAGTCTGATATTTTAAACACATTTTTCGGGGCGATGCATAATAAAGACCGAGAAGAGCTTGAAACTATATTTTCCAATGAGTTTCTGGAGGATCCGGAAGCTGTGAAGAATATGGATAAATTTATAGAACGATATACTCCTTCATATTCTAATTTGTTAGCCGCATGGGAGGTCAATGATACTATTTGCATTCAACTAAGGCGTTTCGATGCTTTTATTTGTCTGCATTTTGATAATAAACAGACAGATAAAATATCATCTATTCGAGTATTTGACAGTACAACTGAAGATGAAGAAAGCATATCACGATACGATTTTAACCAAGATGAAATGGGAATTTATTTTCCAGATTAGTCAAATGTATCTTAATAAGTATCAATAATGTTTTATTACATATTTTAGATACGAATCTAAAGGCAAGGAATAAAAAACAAATGAGCAGCGAAATAATCGGAACAAAATTCAAGTACACGGTATTAACATTGACACCGTTTTCTTCACACCATTTATGCACTGTAAGTCCGCTGCTTTTCTGTGCCTGGATCTGGGCTAACCATTCAGGCAGGCGAAATTCGTTCTTTACCGTTGCGATCGTTGTTTTCATTATCTTTATATCCACATCTAATTTGGTCTAAGCAGTTCTATTGACTTTTTGAGATTGGGTAATTTACTCTATGGAGTTGCTTGAAGTTTATTATACTTCTTTAGTCATCGGTGGGGTAGATGCGGAGGGTTTGACGGTTACATTCAAATTCACAACGTCAATGATAGATGATATTTTAGAAGATGTCCCCGTGATTGATACAAATAGATATACTTGATGTAAAAATAGAAAATGTTTATTCGTCGTTTGGTGGGAAAGGAAATGTTATGAAATTAGAAAAACAAATTACAAATGAAGAGCTGCTTGAACTTACAAAAAAAGCATTTGAAAATAACGAGGTTGCTGAGTTCCTTTGCGGAGAGAAAGGATATGCTTGTCCTATAAGTCACTTTGTTCCAGCAAATGTACCAACGGATTTTAGTAGAATTATAGATTTTGGAGTATACAAACTTTATGAGGAAACTAAAAATGAAAAAATTGTTGCCAAATTCGAAGAAGCCATATTGTATCTTCTTGATTGCGATCCAGCAAAGAATTGGATAGCGTTTATGGTATGTTGGAATCAAATTAGGAATGAAAAAAGACACGAAGCACCATTAAATTCATTAATCAAGAGTTAATTGAGAAATTGAAGGAAACGCTATTAAAACACGAAAAGGAGCTTCGTGTTTGTAAGGAATGGCAAGGTTGGAATGAAGAAAATGGGCTTTGGCAGGAAATTACAAGAATTAATAACATTGCAACTAAAAATTATGGGTTGAGTATATTATGAATATAGACGAAATATTTAGTAAAGGTGCATCTTATCTAATATCTGAAAAAGGTTAAGAAGACTATATTTCAGGCAAAGATGTTACATTGGGACGTCCTGTTGGAGATGTTACTGTTGTTTGAGTTGCACCAAGTGCCGAAATTGATGAAGCTATAATTAAAACCAACGGAAATCCAAGGGAATTAGAAACTTTATTGGGTTTACCAGAGAATAGTTTAGGAGATACACCTGTTAGAGTAAATATTGATAATATTGATGGTCTTGATATACGAATACCTGATGCTTCAACTCCAGGTGCTAATCCTAATTTTATTCCTGGTGGAAGCACAAGTGTGGTATAACAGAAAGAGTCATCTATAATTGTCCTAATCCGGATGTTAACCCTAATATAGGAGAAATTGGCAACACGAATTCAATAAGTGGAATCCCAACCAAACAATTAAATAATCTATATAATTCATTAGGAAGAGATTCTGAGTGCTTACGTTTCATTCATTGTATTTACTATACAAGCGCAGCAAGAGTTTTCATAAGGTTTCTCTTTAAAATACCCTTAAATACTTTTATTATTGTGAGGTTTAGACTATGGCATTTGTTAATGAAAAGCTGACTCCAACGCAAAGAGAGGAACTGGCTAAGAAAAAGATTAAGAACATACGGGAGCTTTAGGGACACGACAGAAGGTATCATGCCCCTGTACTTAACTATTGACAAAAATTCTGAAACATGGTTAGCACATTGCTATAACCATCATGACACGAATAATGATATAGAGGAATTTATCTTTATGTATAAATCAAATCCGATACCTGTTCAAGCAATAAAGAGTATTCATGAACAACAAGTTTGTTGGAAAATAACACGTATTGATTTCCCGAAAGGATTGCTAAACGATAAAGAACACCTTCAAATTTTGTTAACTGACGCGTTCAAAGCTTACAACATATCCGGATGGCCTGGCGAAGAAAGTGGACAGACTAAGGTAATATATGGCTATGAGCAAGGAGGTGTATTGTAATGTTGACGTTATTGGAAGCATTAGATGAGCTCAATTCAAAATCAGAAAGTGAACTTACGCTTGATTATCTTGAAGAACTTGCTAAAAAAGTTTCTATCGAACCTGTGTCTCATTTAACGATTAAAGGCTCTGAGCTGACCTAAAATTGGTCTTATCAGAGCCTTTTTTTACATTATGCTTTTTAACGAAATGTCATTTTAGGTTGTGCATTTATTCTGGCAGCAGGACGCAGGCGCAGAAACCGGGTTCGGGCTGATAGCAATATATGGTGAGGTCTTTTCCGATCTCAGGGCTAAAATCCTTCAGCGTGTGCTTTGTGCCGTTGAGTGCTACATCTGCGTAAGATACCAGCCATTTTCTGTCTCCGTTGCGAAATACTTCATAAAAAGACCGATTCAGCATTTCTTCCACGGGCACACCCTCAACTACCGCCATCTCCTTGTTGCAGTAGCGGAAAATAAAGTCAACACCGTGACCATCCTCATCGAATACAAGCTCGATAACGCAGTAAGCCAGAGGCATTTCGTCCATAATACTGCACTTCTCGTAGAAACCCAACGGCGGGTCGAATTCCTCCTTAGGCGACGGAACGTCTAGCCCAAGCTCCTTACGCAGCCGATGTGGATGGGCTGAATGGCAGCTTTGACAAGACCGAGTTTGATCTTGCTTCTGCAGAGAATACAACAATTGAAAACGCACCAACAGACACAACTGCTTTTGGCATTTCCGGAGGTGCGATCACAAAAGATCAGAAGATCGGAACTATTACAGTAAAGATCACCTCAGACACCTCAGACTCCTCAGACACCACTATGGTGAAAAATTTGGAGGATCTGCGCGGTGTATTTGAAAATGGTGGCAAGGCAAAGCTAAACAACGATCTTAACGGAGCATACGAGATGCTGACGGTTTCGTCAGGAAAAGATCTGGAGTTTGATCTGAACAGAAAGACGCTGAGCGTCGAATCTATTTCACTCTCAAATGATGGCAACGAAACGCTGACGCTGAGCAACGGTACTATCGGTTGTTATGTGCAGATGAATGGAAGAGCTGAACAACATCTGATTGTTGGCAATTGTACTCTGAATGGGTTGGGCGACAATAATAATTACTCAGATGTGACCTTGAGAGATTGTGTCATCACGAAAGATTGCTTTACCAGCTATGGCGGCATTTGGAAATTCGAGGAAGTCAATAATATTATCGGAACAATGAAAGTTAAGAAAGATGTCACTATTTCCGGCGACTTTACGTTAGGGACGCTTAAAGTTCCCATGGTTTCTACCGGTACGCCGACCTTAAAACTGTCGGGTAATATTCGGATAGGCAAATTCTCCTTTGATAGTGTTTATAGAGAAGAGGCAAAGATCATCTGCGGTGTGGGTACATATAACTTTAAGCCGGATGAATATGAAACAGGCAGATATGGCGGTATTCAACTAGCAGAGGGATGCACCGTCAGCGGACCTGATGAGAACGGCATTTACACCGTTACAGCGGAATAAGGAGGGCAAAAAAATTAGGCAGCCGTTATCGACTACCTAAAGAACTTATTCTATTCTGCAATGACCTTGTATATGATAAATGCCCATAGTGCAAGAGAAATTATCATCACCATATAAAAATACCAGTGTTTTGTTTTGTGACGGAAAAATTCCATGCCCAGAAATCCTCCTGCAAAGCCGCCAAGCAGGCTCAGACCAAGGAGCGTTTTCTCAGGTATCCGCCATTTGTGTGCTCTTGCCTTGTGCTTATCTGCACCAAAAAGTATGAACGTCAAAAGGCTCATTGCGGAAAGATATATTATAATGTATTTCAGCATATCTTTGTCCTCATATAAACAAAGGGCGGAAAAGCTCCGCCCTTGTATTTTTGTTTTTACTTGAAGTAAGCTACGCCGCTTTCAAATATCTTCTGATCCTTTTCACCAGGAACGTTCTTTGATACGCAGCAGCCCTTACGCTCTGAGTGACCCATTTTACCAAGAACACGTCCGTCAGGTGAGGTGATACCCTCGATAGCCTGGAATGATGTGTTAGGGTTGCAATGAATGTCAAATGTAGGTTCTCCGTCAAAGTCAACATACTGTGTAGCGATCTGTCCGTTTGCAGCAAGCTGTGCGATTTCCTCTGCTGTTGCAACGAAACGTCCCTCACCGTGTGAGATAGCCACGCTGTGGATATCGCCTACCTCACAGCCTGCAAGCCATGGTGACTTGTTGGAAGCGATCCTTGTGTTTACCATTTTAGACTGGTGTCTTGCAATGGTGTTGAATGTCAGTGTAGGGGAGTCGTCTCTCATATCTCTTATCTCACCATATGGTACAAGACCAAGCTTGATAAGTGCCTGGAAGCCGTTGCAGATACCAAGCATAAGACCGTCACGATTTTTCAGCAGGTCATGGATAGCGTCTGTAAGTCTTGGGTTTCTCAGGAATGATACGATGAACTTGCCTGAGCCGTCAGGTTCGTCGCCACCGCTGAATCCGCCTGGGAGCATTACTATCTGTGACTCTTTTATCTTCTTCTCCATTGCGTCAACAGACTCCTTGATAGCCTGTTCTGTGAGGTTTCTTACAACGAAGATGTCAGCCTCAGCGCCTGCCTTTTCAAAGGCTCTTGCTGTATCGTATTCGCAGTTTGTGCCAGGGAATACAGGGATAAGCACCTTTGGCTTTGCCACCTTGATAGCAGGTGCAACTCTCTTGTCTGCCTTGTAGCTGTACTTTTCAGGCTTTTCAGCAGGCTCTTTCACATGAACAGGATATACAGGCTCAAGCTTGCCCTCCCAAAGTGTCTGGAGCTTGTCAAGGCTTATTGTGTAGTTGTCTGACTTTATCTCATAGCTTTCTGTTGTTTCACCGATAACTCTTTCGTCAGTGTCAACGCCCTCTGCAAGCTCGATAACAAATGCGCCATAGCAAGCTCTGTAAAGCTCTTCTGCTGTGAGCTTGTCTGTGAACTTAAAGCCTATCTTGTTACCAAATGCCATTTTTGCAACAGCCTCAGATACACCGCCGTAGGATACAGCCCAGCATGAAAGCACCTTGCCCTCAGCGATAAGCTTTTCTACCTTTTCAAATACTGCCTTCAGTGAATCGAAGTTCACAAGCTTGTTGTCGTCATATTCAGGCTTGATAAGGATCACCTTAGAGCCTGCTTTCTTGAATTCCTGTGAAACTACCTTGTCTGCGTCTGTTACTGATACAGCGAATGAAACAAGTGTAGGTGGAACGTCTATTTCCTCGAATGTACCTGACATTGAGTCCTTACCGCCGATAGAACCGCATCCCAACTCTATCTGTGCCTTGTATGCACCGAGGAGAGCAGACATAGGCTTGCCCCAACGCTCAGGATCGTTCTGAGTTCTCTCGAAATACTCCTGGAATGTGAGCCAGCACTTCTCATATGTACCGCCTGTTGCGATGACCTTTGCGATAGACTCAACTACCGCACTCATTGCACCATGGTATGGGCTTACAGATGAAAGATATGGGTCATAGCCCCAGCCCATAATGGACGTTGTCTTTGTATTGCCGTGAAGAACAGGGAGCTTTGCAGCCATTGCCTGTGTAGGTGTATTCTGATATTTACCGCCAAATGGCATAAGAACTGTGTTTGCACCGATTGTTGAGTCAAATCTCTCAATAAGACCCTTCTGTGAGCAGATGTTGAGGTTTGATATCATAGACTCCCAGCGGTCAGCAGTGTCAGCATCGTTGCTCTCTGCTGCGAAAACAGGAGCAGGGATAGAAATATCTGTGTGCTTTTCAGCTCCGTTTGAGTTAAGGAACTCTCTTGTAAGGTCAACGATAGTGTTGCCGCACCAGTTCATTTTAAGTCTTGGCTCAGCAGTTACTCTTGCCACCATTGTTGCTTCAAGGTTTTCCTTTGCAGCCTCAGCCATGAACTTTTCAAGGTCGCTCTTTGCGATAACAACAGCCATTCTTTCCTGTGACTCAGAGATAGCAAGCTCAGTGCCGTCAAGGCCGTCATACTTCTTTGTAACAGCGTCAAGGTTGATAGAAAGTCCGTCAGCAAGCTCGCCGATAGCAACGGAAACTCCGCCTGCACCGAAGTCGTTACAACGCTTTATCATTGAAGTAACTTCAGGGTTTCTGAACAAACGCTGAAGCTTTCTTTCCTCAGGTGCGTTACCCTTCTGTACCTCAGCTCCGCAGTTTTCAAGTGAGTGGAGGTTGTGTGATTTTGAAGAGCCTGTTGCTCCGCCGCAACCGTCACGTCCTGTTCTTCCGCCAAGAAGGATAACGATATCCTCAGGCTCAGGTCTTTCACGTCTTACGTTCTCGGCAGGAGCAGCACCGACTACAGCACCTATCTCCATTCTCTTCGCAACATAGCCCGGGTGATATATCTCGTGAACGTGACCGGTAGCAAGACCTATCTGGTTGCCGTATGAAGAATAACCATTTGCCGCACCTACAACTATCTTTCTCTGTGGAAGCTTACCTGTGATAGTGTCCTCAACAGGAACCAGCGGATTGCCTGCGCCTGTTACTCTCATTGCCTGATATACATATGAACGTCCTGACAGAGGGTCTCTGATAGCACCGCCGAGGCAGGTAGCCGCACCGCCGAAAGGCTCGATCTCTGTAGGGTGGTTGTGTGTTTCGTTTTTGAACATGAGCAGCCAGTCCTCAGGATTGCCGTCAACGTCAACAGTTATCTTAACAGAGCAAGCGTTTATCTCCTCACTCTCGTCAAGGTCTTTGAGCAGACCAGCCTTTTTAAGCTGCTTTGCGCCGATACAAGCAAGATCCATAAGTGTAACAGGCTTGTCAGTTCTGCCTGCATAAAGGTCTTTTCTTGTGTTGATATAGTCTGCAAAGGTAGCAGCTATGTAGTCTGAGTCGATAGAAACGTTATCGACGATAGTGGAGAATGTAGTATGACGGCAGTGATCAGACCAATATGTGTCTATCATTCTTATCTCAGTGATAGTAGGGTTTCTCTTTTCAACGTTCTTGAAATAATCCTGACAGAACTTGATATCGTCAAAGTCCATTGCAAGACCCAAGTCTGTGAGCATGAATCTCAGGTCATCATCTGTTGAATAGATAAAGCCCTCAACAGTCTTAACTGTGGTAGGGATAGTATACTTGATATCGAGTGTATCGAAGCAATCAAGGGAAGCTTCTCTTGATTCAACAGGGTTTATCATATAGTGCTTGATCTGGTCAAGCTCTGCTTCTGTGAGTTTGCCAGAAACGATATAAATTCTCGCTGACTTGATAGTAGGTCTTTTTCCTCCGGTGAGAAGTGAGATACACTGTGCGCAGGAATCAGCTCTCTGATCGAACTGACCTGGCAGATACTCAACTGCAAAAACAAACTCGTCAGCTTTTACAGCAGGCAGGTGATCGTAAGTAACGTCAACAGCAGGCTCAGAGAAAACGACTGGTGCTGCAAGGTCAAAATCCTCTCTTGAAAGACCCTCTGCGTCATAGCGGTTTATAACTCTCAGACCTGTAAGGTTATCAAGTCCCAGAGCTGACTTTATTCCGCTGATAAGTGAATTTGCTTCAACTGCAAATTCAGGCTTTTTTTCTACATAAATACGGTAAACAGACATGGCTACATCTCCTTATAATAGTTACCTCTATTATACTACATTTTTCGCATATTTGTCAATAAAATTCTTATTATTCGGCATGGCATATAATTATGTGTGAATAAGCGTTGGCTCACTTGTTGATTTTTTAGTTCATAAAAGCAGAAATACCGCACCATTACAGTGCGGTATCCCTAAAATATTAATCTGCAAACGGATTTTCTGTTGGATAAAGCATACCCTTTGGCTGATTGAAGCCTATGTCTGTCATGCCAAGATATGTCATAACACTGTGGAGTGCCTTTCCATAGTGACCAAAAGCAACAGCACCGTGGTGAGGATAGTTCTTCTGAACGAGAACATGGCGGTAAAATCTGCCCATTTCGTTGATAGCGAAAATACCGATAGAGCCGAATGAACGTGTTGCAACAGGAAGAACCTCGCCCTCTGCGATATATCCTTTGAGCTGTGCGTCAGCCGTTGACTGGAAGCGGAAGAATGTAATATTTCCGTCAACGATATCGCCCTCAAGTGTACCTCTTGAAATATTAGGCTCGCTGTCTGGCTCAAGATTTCTCTTCATTATACGCTGGAACTTCATCTCAGGCTCTTTTACAAGACATGAAGCTGTGTTTCCGCAGTGGAAGCCCATGAATGTATCCTTATGTGTGTAAGGGAACTTTCCTGCGATATCATCATTGTATATGTCCGCAGGAACAGTGTTGTTGATGTCAAGGAGCGTAACAGGCTTCTGCGATACGCAAACGCCTATGTATTCGCTGACAGCACCGTAGATATCTACTTCGCAGGCAACAGGAATGCCTATCTTTGTAAGTCTTGAATTAACATAGCAAGGAACGAAGCCAAACTGCGTCTGGAATGCAGGCCAGCATTTGTTTGCAAATACAACATATTTCCTTGAGCCTTTGTGAGCTTCTGCCCAGTCAAGAAGGGTAAGCTCATACTGCGCAAGTCTTGGAAGAATGCCTGCCATTTTATTGCCCTTGCCAAGCTCTGCTTCCATGTCAGCCACAACAGCAGATATTCTCTCGTCGCCGGCATGGGCGTTGAATGACTCGAAAAGGTCAAGCTCTGAGTTTTCTTCTATCTCGATACCCATGTTGTAGAGCTGTCTGATAGGTGCGTTGCAGGCAAGAAAGTCCTGTGGACGTGGTCCAAATGAGATTATCTTCAGATCCTTAAGACCGAGGATAGCCCTTGCAACTGGAACGAACTCGCTTATCATCTTTGCACACTCGTCAGGTGTACCAACAGGGTACTCAGGGATATAAGCCTTGATGTTTCTCAGTGCAAGGTTATAGCTTGCGTTGAGCATTCCGCAGTAAGCGTCGCCTCTGTTGTCGATAAGTGCATCACCGCATGGTTCTTCAGCGGCCGCAACGAACATAACAGGACCGCCAAACTTCTTTGCTAGAAGTGTTTCTGAGGACTCAGGTCCGAAATTTCCAAGATATACAACAAGTGCGTTACAGCCTGCTGTGTTTACCTCGTCAAGGGCTTTGAGCATATCATTCTCGTTCTCCACAACTGTAGGACATTCGTAGATATCTCCGTAAGCCTTTTTGTACTCCTGACAGACCTTGATACGTCTTGATTCTGAAAGCGACATAGGAAAGCAATCTCTTGAAACTGCAACGATGCCAAGTTTTACTTCTGGTATATTTTTCATGTTTTAACCTCCGATTTTCATTTATTTATGACTTTATTCTAGCATACCTTTGTGCTGTTTTCAATAGCTTTTTGTGCAAATTTTCGTGAAATTTAGTTAGCTGCCCAGGATGAAAAAGTGCGTTAGCCCAAGCCACTCTCTCACCCAATATGTGAACAGGTATCGTGGTTCGGTGTAGGCTGAATAAGCGGTGACATTCTCCACGCCCTGAGCCTTTGCTATAAGGCTTGCACGGTATTGATGAAAACCGTCTGTGACGATAGTCATATCATGCTCATGCCGAGTTCATCGAGTATCTTGAGAGAGTTTTGGATATTTTCGTAAGTTGAAGTGGACTTGTCCTCCATTATTATCCTGTCGCTGTCCATGCCTTTTTCAAGAAGGTAATTTTTCATTGCCAAGGCTTCGCTTATTTTCTCATCATCACCCTTGCCACCTGAAACTATACAAAGCGTATCGGGATTGTCGTTCATAGCCGTAATTGCAGCGTCAAGTCGTCTGCGTAACATTCGTGAGGGGCGTTCGCCTTTTACCTGACAGCCAAGCACAACTATAACATTGGCTTTTTCAGGGCGGTTTTCCTGTGCTTTGTACATAAGTATGGAAAGAATGCCCACATATATTATCCCAGCAAGTATCAATGTGCTTACAAAGATAAGCCCGAATTTACCTGCGCCATGTCCCCATATTTTTGATATAATACCGCAGAATTTTGTCCAGTTTGCCGTTATGATCATTAGCATCACCGAAACGATGATGCCAAGCAGGTTGCCCGAGCATATAACAGGTAATGGTACAAGAAACAGAAACAACAGCAAGGTTTCCAGTGCAAGCAATATTATTTTTACGCTCATTAGTTATCTCCTTGTCTTTTTTGTACTATTATAACACATAGCCTTTGCGATTACAAGTGCAAAAGAAAAAGCGCTCCGCAGCAGCAGAACGCTTTTATAAGGAATGATCTAAGTTGAGATCAGATCACCAAATTTTTCGAGAAAATCACGCTTGTCGTCATATTTAGCTACCAGCGATACAGTTTTCTTTGTGCCAAGACCGAAAATACCCATAAGTGATTTTGGATTGAGTATTTTTGTTCCTGACTGCACCACCAGATCGTATTTGCAGCTTAAAGCCGCTTCATGCAAAGTCTTGATGTCATTAAGATCGTTTATCCTGATATAAGCTTTGATCATGTTCGTGATTATGCCCTTTGGCATATCCTCCTTTCGCAATAATAACCTCTGAAAAACTAAAAAGAACCGAAAATTTCTGAGATTTTCGTTTCTTTTTACATTGGCAACAGCAGTTCTATACTTATATGTCACATATCTTAATCCATATATAATTATATGTCTGTGTGAACAAATAGTAAACAGATATTGTGTAAAATATTATATACGAAGATATTAATAT
>NZ_QTYG01000054.1:0-15511 GCF_003462045.1 Ruminococcus sp. AM31-15AC
GGCTTCCTTTCTGATTTGAATTTGGTGTGGTAACTTTATTTTATCAGATTTTTGTCTATCTCTCTTTTCTTTTTTCTTAATTTTGTCCAATATCTATTGTAGCACTACACTCTTTGTGCTTAAATTTGCACAAAGGGCTTGACTTTTTTTGTGATTACTTGTATAATAGTATAGTTGACACAAGGAGATGTACCCAAGTGGCTGAAGGGTCCGCACTCGAAATGCGGTAGTACGGCAAAACCGTAGCGAGAGTTCAAATCTCTCCATCTCCGCCAAACGAACAAAAACCACCGTAAATACGGTGGTTTTCTTTTGTATACACGGTTTTTACACGATTGTGTTCAATATCTTCACCGCACGTTCTTCCTCTCGTGGGTAGAGGTGCGAGTAGGTGTTCCATGTCATTGATATGTTGGAGTGACCTAAACGCCGTGCTATCTCCTGAATGTTTATGCCCTCATTGGCAAGCAAGGAAGCGTGGCTGTGACGGAAGTCATGAATACGGATACGTTTGACACCTGCCAAGTCTGCAAACTTCTTGTTGGTCTTTTCAAGGGACGTGTCACGAATAGGACGCTCACCGCCGCAGATGTACATATCATCATTGAACTTCGGTACAGCTTTCTTACAGCGTTCGTAATGTTCTGACAGCACTGCTCTTAACGGCTCTGGTATCTGTATCGTCCGTATGCTTGGCTTGTTTTTTGGCGGCGTGATACGATCACCGCCTTTTAGCTTCTGAGCAATGCTCTTGGTGATGGATATGTAGCCGTCTTTTATATCCGTCCATTGCAGAGCGTATATCTCGCCTTTTCGCATACCCATGTAAAATGCTATGTTGAAAAATACATAGTAGTTCCATTCGTACATTGAGCCGCCGTCCTCTGCTTCCTGAGCATAATTCTTAGCCGTCGATATGTATTTCTTGAACTCGTCAGGCGTGTAGAAAAGCATTTCTTTCTTGGCTTCAAGGGGCGCCTTGAAGTTGCCTGCGGTGATAACGGGATTTTTCGGAATGTATTCCATTTTCACAGCATAGTTCATCATTGCACGAAATTCGCCGTAAATGTTCTTTCGTGTGACGATAGCCAATCCCTGCTCTGACAGCTCCTGCTTCCATTTCTGCACCATTGGTACGTTCAGATTATCTATCCTCACGCTTTCAAAGGTGGGCAGGACGTTCTTTCTCAGTATTCTTAGGGACTTGTCCAGTGATGTTTCACGGACCTCTGAACACTTGGCTGTGATGTACTCCGTGAATAGCTGTCCGATAGTCATTTTCGGAGTTATCTCTTTAGCGTTGAGCTTTTGTGTAAGCTGGATTTCAAGCTGCTTAGCCGTCTCTGCACCGAACGCCACACGGTCTATCTGATGAGACTTTCCGAAACTGTCCGTATAATTGACACGCACACGATATTTTTGCAGACCGTCTTTTCTGATGTTCTTTCCGTTCTTGTCCGTCATTTTGTAGATCGGCATAAATATTCCTCCTATTCTTGACACTCCTAAAAAAGTGTGCTACAATAAAAGGGCAAAATTCGCCCTTTCTTAATGGGTTAGTGTGAATTTGAATCGAGCTGATACTGTCAATATCAGTTCACCTGTCCTCTGAGCGCTGTCAACGCTCGGAGGACTTTTTTTTTATGATTTTATTCTGTATTTTCTCGGTGTACGAACAATGATAGTTATCATATCATTCTCGTTTTGCACTATATCAATTACTTTCGCTTTAGTTATTTTGGAAATTGCTTTCTTCTTTGCCTTTATATTCTCGATGTCATCTGCAAATTTTAATTTAAGGGTAAATGACAGTGTTTTGGTATTAGTATTTATATCTTCTATCCTTGAATAAATTCCACACTTTTCGAGATAAGCAACTAGCATTGTAGATGAGCCGGTCAAATAAGATCTAAATAAATTAAGCTTATCATCAAATGACTTTTCTGTTTTATCAACCATATGTGAAAGCGTATCTCTGTCCAACAGCTCTATATCATTCACCTGTGCAAGCTGTTTGGCAGGCTCGGTAAAATACTGATTTGTCATAACGGCACCTTTGTCACATTGGTAGTACGCAAGTCCGCCGACAACTTCTTGTATAGGGGTGTTGTCAAGTTTGTGATTGTATCGCTTGCATTGTATCGCATATCTGACCTTGTCTTTCTCTGCAATGACATCAACGCCAAAGTCACCGGAGCTTCTTGTGACCTTAACGTGTTTGTAGCCGTTGGCTTTCAGAATATCAGCACAGGCATATTCAAATTGGTGTCCGTCCATTTTATCAAGTTGTTTCAAAGTATACTTTCTGTGAAGCTTGCGGTAAATGGTGCAGACCATGCTTATGAATATGATAACGCCGATCACGATAGCAACTACCATAAGGTTATGTTTGGCTCGCTCGGATATGTGAGTTCTAATAAGGTCTATGATAAGAGCGATTATGCAGACAAATATCAGATAGCCGAATATAGTGGCAATGCAGCCCGGCTCTGATTTGCGTTTCTTTGAGGACATTCTGTCACCTCTGTAATTTGAATTATAATTAGTTATTGTTTCTTATTACGGGGTCTGTAAACATAGCCCCTATTTTTCTTTTGTATAACCTCATCAAGAGCGTAAGCAAACTGTCTTTTGTATTTACTTAGTTTAGGGTCATTCAAGATTTTTAAATAGAAATCTTCTGCCTTGCTTATATCCTCTTTAACTAAAATGTCACCGATTCTAATATAATCAGCGGCATTTGAATGATCGTCAATGGCAATGCACTTATGCAAACATAAAATGGCTTCCTGATACTTATATTCCTTTTCATAGAGCGTTGCTAAATCGGAGTAGATAGACCACCTTTTTATACAGTGACAATTTAACTCTATATCCGAGTACTCAGACAAATATTTTTCAAAATAAGAAATAGCATCTTGTCTGAACTTTGCACCCTGCCACAAGTAAGCGTAAGCAACGCCAAGAATATCAAAAGGCTCGGTAGAATTTTTATATTTATCGATTACCATAGCGGCTAGTTCGTGCCGTTCCTTACCAATAATAGCGTAGTTGTCGGCAATTATTTGAAGTGCGTTTTCGTAAGTTTTCATTTTGTTGTTCCATTATGTCTACATCGTCTCGACTTCTTCAAGCGCATCAAAGCTGAAAAAGTCACCTCTGACTATATGCTCCATTTCGTGAGCTATAGTCTTTTTTTGTTCCTCATAGGATAGCCTAGAGTTTATGTATATATTATAAAATCCGTCAGAATCCATTGCTGTCACACCCTTTACCGTTATGGGCAAAGGAACGTATCTAATGCAATAATCCAATCTATTCACTATCCTTTTGCATACGCTTTAAAATCTCAACTGTAGCTTCTATATCCTCTTTGGTGACGTTCTTTGACACACTAAAGAGGATCTTCATTTCTGGTCGTGTTCTCAGCTCATCTATTATATCTCTTGTTTCGTCATCAAGATATATAGGCTCGTTATGTGCTTCGACTTTGATATTATCTTCACCGTTCAACAAATAATCAACAGAAACTCCGAAATATTCAGCTATCTTTGATAGTGTATCTGTAGATAACTTCTTTTTTCTGCCTGCTTTTAAATCGGTTAAAGAGCCTCTGCTTGCACCTGTTTCTTTGCACATTACTGTTACATTTATATTTCTCTTTTTGCACAAGCTTTCAATTCTATTGTACAATTCTGACATAGTTACACCTCATAATTTGTGTAATATAACAAAATTACGCAAAAGAGTAATTTTCACTTGACAATTACGCAAAAGTGTAATATAATACAGTCAAGGCAATACGCAAGAGCGTAATATTTGTATCTGGTAAATATATTATATTACATTTAAACGTAACTGTCAATATGTAAAACACATATTAGTGTGAATATTATGCAAAGGTGGTGTTAATTATTAGTGAACGTAAAAGACCGCTGACTGAGTACGGCGTGGAAGTCAAGGTGCGACTTGTTAAGCTCAACAAGACACAGAAGTGGCTCATTGAGGAAGTCAAGAAGCTTCTTCCTGAAACTTATCTCGATACATCAAACCTGTATAAGATAATGACGGGTGAGATAAAGTCAAACAAGATTGAAGCGGCTATCAATGAAGTCCTTGACATTAATTATACTCAGAACACTGAAAATGTCAACAGCTAACAGTCCGATTGAACGGACAGAAAAAGAGAGGGTGAGAAAGTGGAACAGAAAATTACTGCTATTCCAAGAGGGTGTGACAGTGCTAAGGTTGAGCAGGTGATCGTAACAAGAGCCTTGAAAGGTGCAGGAACAGAAGATGACCCCTGTAGAGAGGTCATTCAGTATTGGACTCTTGACGGAGAGCTGATTGTAACAAGATCACAATATGAGGAGGGCAAACGTTGAATTTAAAAAAGATAGCGTACTATCTCGGTATTACGTTGTGTCTAGCAAGTCCGCTTGCATTCGGTATATGTATGCTAATAGGGCTTGACAACACAATTCCGTTGTCTCTCATGATAACTAGCAATGTTTGCAGGATATGTTCGCTGGAAGCAGAAATGACAGAAAACACAATGAGGAGGGACAAAGCAATGAAACTGTACAAAGTAACAACAGTAGACCAGTATCATTATAAAAGGGTGTTCACAATAGCCGCAAAGAGTCAGTACGAGGCTCTGACAAAGGCAAGTGTTAGTTCCCATGAGAATGTCTTGACAATCGAGGAGGTGAGATAAATGAGGTCACCGGACATTGAAACGGCAGTGCGGCTGTACTATGAAAAGCCCGAAATAACCAATGCGGATATCAAGGCACTGTTCAGCACAGGTGAAACGCAGACTATCAAGATCAAGAAAGCTGTTAAGGAAGAAATGGAAAAGCGTGGTGTGAATTCATGGTTGCCACACTCGGTCAATACCGAGATAGCCTACGAGGTGTGGGGCATTGATATCGACAACTTCGAGAAAAGGCTTAAAAAACTCCGCACGCTTTACGGAAAGGACGTGAGAAAATGATAGCCGTGTTAGAGATAATCAGATGTGCCGCAGCGGTAGCGCTCTTGGTGGTGCTTACAATGTATGTAGCATACAGGTGGTATGTAAGCGTAAAAGAAACTGCCTACAAGGAAGCAGAGGAGAGCATTAAGCGTGCGGTGAGAGAAGCAGGTAGACCCATAGTCAAAGTCGAAATACAGACGAAAGGAAAGTGGTAATGAACATTGTAGGAATACTGCTAATAACAGTAGCCGTGCTTGCAGGGATAGATGTAGTGATGTATCTTGTGTTGAGCGTGGCGGATAGGCACTGGGAGAAAGGTTTTGAGAAAAAGGAGGATAAGAACAATGAAAGTTCTGATAGCCTGTGAAGAATCACAAGAGGTCTGCAAGGCGTTCCGTGCGAAAGGGATTGAACCTGTTAAGAAGCTGGACTATGACGGCAGGCAGTATATGAGCGTAAGACCTATTGAAAGGGAGGATAACGATGATAACGAAAGAGGAGTTTGAAAAGGCGGTGGAGTGCTGTGCTAGTGACATCACAGATTGCGACGGCTGTCCGCTTTGTGCCAGCGATAAGCACCGTATGTGCAGTACATATCTTGCAGAGTACATAAAAAACGAGCCTGCACTGTCTGCCAACAGCACAAGCTCGGAGGTATCAAAAGATACCGGTTCAATATTACAGTTTGATGATAGCACAAAATCGGTGATATGTCAAGAGGCAGAAAAGGCTTGCAAGGCTTGTGAGCTGATACTGGAAATTTACGAACGTATGGACGATAACGAGCAGAAAGCCTTCGACCTGGGGCAGTCATATCGGGCAATGGTTGAGGTGAAAAAGGAGCTTGCGAGGATAGGGAAAGGCGGTGTTCCAAATGCGTAGCAAATACAATACCTGCGTGGGCTGTACAGCCTTAGGTCTGCCTTGCAAGCACTGCGGACTTGACCGCAACGTCACCACATACAACTGTGACAAATGTGGCAACGAGATAGACCCTGAAACAGAGTGTATGTACATCTGTGAGAATGTGGAGTACTGCAAGGATTGTTTCAGAGAAATGCTTATCGACCGCATATCTGAGAACGAAGACGTAGAAATAAGTGATCTGGCGGCTCTGCTAGTTCTGGACTACAAAGAAGATGATCTTTATGATTATGACGAGGAGGACTATGACGAATGAAAAAACAAATGTCTGCGGAAGATTACCGCAATGACGAAGCGTTCAGCCGCTCTCAGCTTTTCAAGCTGTCAAAGTCGCCTGCACATTTCAAGTACGCCCTTGAAAATCCCGAAGTTGAAACCCCTGCACTTGCTTTCGGCACAGCCGTCCATGCTTATGTTCTTGAAAAGGACAAGTTCGACAACGAGTACATAGTCGCTCCGAAGCTTGACAGGCGCACCAAAGAGGGCAAGGCACTTGCGGCTCAGATAGATGCAAGCGGTAAGATACCCATAAGCGAGGACGCTTTTGCACAGATACAGGCAATGGCTGAAAGTGTGATGTCAAACAAGTATGCTGCCGCTTTGCTTAACGGCGGTGAACATGAAAAATCATACTTCTGGACGGACAAGCTCACGGGGCTTAAACTCAAATGCCGCCCCGACTGCCGAACAGATTTAAGGTCAACGTCTGTCATAGTAGACCTAAAAACCACAGAAAATGCCGATACGGACAGTTTTATGCACAGTTGTATTAAATATGGCTATGACTTGCAGGCGGCAATGTACACGCAGGGTGTGTCAGAAATTGAGCGCAAGCCTCATAGATTTGTTTTTATCGCTGTTGAAAAGTCACCACCATATGCCTGCAATGTCCTTGAGGCTGATGACTTCATCATACAGAAAGGTACAAAAGACCTTAACGACTATCTTTACACTCTCAAAGAGTGTCTTAAAACAGGTAACTGGTACAGCTACAACGGCAAAAACGGCGATTTGAACGTCATAAGCCTGCCGGGTTGGCTGGCTAGAGAATACGAATAGGAGGAAACGATATGGACGAAATAACAAACGCAGTAACAGTAACACCGGAAGTACCGCAGAACAGCACTATGCCTCTTGACAACATCAATCAGGGCACTGTCGCTATCGAAGCAAGCAGAGCCATTGCAGAAGCACAGGGCAAGCTTGTTATCGCAAAGAGATTTCCGAGAAATGAGATACAGGCTTTTGCCAACATGAAGAAAGCTTGTCAGCGTACAGGGCTTGCAAACAAGGCATTTTACAGCTATCCGAGAGGCGGAGAAACTGTGTCAGGACCAACTATCAGACTTGCGGAAGAGCTTGCAAGGTGCTGGGGCAATATTGACTTTGGCATCAAGGAACTTTCTCAGGACAACGGCAAGTCAGAAATGCAGGCGTATGCTTGGGACTTGGAGACGAACACAATGTCGGTGCAGAATTTCACCAATCCGCACGCAAAGGAAGTCAAGGGCAAGATAAAGACCCTCACAAGCCTGCGTGATATCTATGAGAACAATGCCAATATGGCAGGACGCAGGCTCAGAGCAAGGATACTTGCGGTGCTTCCTGCGGACTTCGTTGAAGAGGCTGTGGCGGAATGTAGAAAGACCCTTGCAGGAAAGAATAATATTCCTCTTACGGATCGTGTAAGAAAAATGGTGGTCGAGTTCGAGAAGCTGGGCGTTACACAGGAAATGATAGAGAAACGTCTTGGCAGAGGTCTTGACACCATGACAGCCGAAGATCTCACCGACTATATCGGCATTTTCAATTCTCTTAAAGACAAAAACACAAAGGTTTCTGAGTGGTTTGAGTATGAGAAGATATCTACAGATATCTCAGCAGAAATTGACCAGCTCCAGACCGAGAAAGAACAGGTGCTTTAATGCAGGCAAGATTACCCGACGGCTCTGTTATCATCAGTGGTTTTCTCGCAAAGGACGCAGAATACAAACAGGTGGGCGGCAATAACTCGTCGCTCACCAAGTTTTCAGTAAAAGTGGGCGAACGTCAGCCAAAGGTGCAAGGTGAGCGTGGTGAAGCCGTATGGGTGAACTGCCAGTGCTGGCACTCTGTAGCAAGAGCCACAAAGGCGCTGAAAAAATTTGACGTTGTGTTTTGTGTGGGCAAGGTGGAGAAAAAGCCATATACCGGCAAAGACGGTAAAGAAAAAGTTGACGTACATCTTGTGTGCGAAGCCGTTTTTGTACAGCCTACCGCAGAAGCAGCACCCCCGCAAGAGCTAGGCGGTGACCTTTCCGACTTTGAGGAGGTGTTGAATGATGAGGGAACGCCATTCTGATGATATCATTGACGTTGATGCGAATGAGGAAAAGCATTTTGATATCGACATGAGCGACGCAGAAGCGGTGAAAACCGCCGTTGCTGTAAAGTATACAAAAGACGACTTTCTCTATACAGAAAAGCCATACGAAGCGATATACGATTACAAAAACGACCCTTTCATGCACAACCTGAAAATTGAGCAAATGGCTCAGCAGGCGGCAGAGGTGGGCGTAAAGACATTCAAAGGACTGTATAAAAACTATGTCAAAATGCGAGAAATGCAGCGTGGGGCGAACGTTATCATCAATAACCCCACTGCGTTTTCAGGTCCATATATGCAGCTTGACGCAGGCAAATACAATGTTGATGACGGCGGTGTGTATCTTATTGATGAAAGCGGTAACTATCACGTTATCTGCCATCACCCGATCATACCCTTTGAGTGCTTGCAGAACATTGACACAGGCGAGGAAAAGCTCAACATAGCTTACCGCACTCGTGGAGAGTGGCAGGAAAAAGTCGTTTCAAAGGAGATACTTTACAACAGCCGAAACATTTCACAGTTAGTTAAATGCGGCGTTGATGTGTCTTCTGAAACTGCCAAAGAGCTTGTTTCATACTTTCAGGAGATAGAGAGCCTTAACCGCAATTCTCTGCCATTGAAAAGATCAGTGGGCAGGCTTGGCTACATAAACGGCGCAGGCTTTTCACCATACGTTGAGGGGCTGACATTTGACGGTGAGCAGAATTATTCCACCATTTTTAGTGCTATAAAAAGTCATGGCAGTTATGAGAAATGGAAAAAAGTCGCTATAGATTGCCGCAGGAAAAGCGTGATCGCAAAGATATTTCTTGCGGCGAGCTTCGCAAGTGCACTTATTCAGCCGCTAGGCGGTCTGCCGTTCTTCGTTCACTTGTGGGGCGTTGATTCAGGCACAGGCAAAACAGTTGCTTTAATGCTTGCGGCTTCTGTTTGGGGAACTCCCGAAATGGGCGAATACATTCAGACGTTCAACAGCACAGTTGTCGGCCACGAGCGAACAGCAGCGTTTCTCAATAGCCTGCCGTTTCTCATTGACGAACTCCAGCTCAGCAAAGATAGTCATGGCAGAAGCCGATTTGACGTTTATCAGCTTGCTCAGGGTGTTGGACGTTCTAGGGGCACGAAAACAGGCGGCATAGAACGCACACCAACATGGCGAAACACTATCCTTACCACAGGCGAAAGCCCCATAGTGGGCGGTTCAGCAGGAGCAGGAGCGGTAAACAGAGTTATCGACATTGAATGTACAGCAAACAATATCGTGATAGCAGACGGCATGGCAGTATCAGCAGTGATAAAACAAAACTATGGCTTTGCAGGGCGAGAGTTCGTTGCAAAACTGTCCTCTCAAAAAGCCTTGACAATGGCACAAGAGGTCTATAACGATTATTTCACCAAGCTCTGCAAGTCGGATACAACGGAAAAGCAGGCAATGGCAGCGGCAATGATACTCACGGCTGATATGATTGCAGAAGCGTCCGTGTTCAAAACGAACGAGCCACTAACAATTGACGATATCTCACGGTATTTGCAAACCAAAAAATCAGTATCAGCAGGTGAACGAGGGTATCAGTATATGTGCGATTGGGTGGCTTCTAATAGCAAACGCTTTGCTACAGGCGAAGACAATAACGGCGAAGTGTTTGGGCTTATTCAGGGCGATTTTGCATATATCATTCGCTCAAAGTTCGATGAAGCGGCTTCAAAACAGGGCTTCGACACAAGGGCGTTGCTTAGCTGGCTGAAATCTAACGGCAAGATACTCGTGAGAGGGCGCAACAATACTCGTGGCAAGCGTATCGGTGGCGTGAACGTTGAGTGCGTTGTACTGAGATTGCCAGATGAAACACCGGACTATTACACCGAAGAAGAAATGCGTGGGACGGATATATCGGATTTCGGCATTTTGTGAGACATAAGTCCCACGAGGAAAGCAGCGTAAATGCGTGGTTTTCTGCATAGTGTGGGACTGTGGGACATTTTCCCCCTATATATACCTGTTTTAAATAGGTGATATAGAATCACGGCTTTGTTCACACATTGTTAAAATATATGTGTGTTTTCCTATATAGGAAAATGTGCGAATTTGTCCCACAGTCCCACAACACCCTGAAAAGTGCGTAAATACGCATAGTTTTCATGTGGGACGTTTGTCCCACACTGTCCCTCACGTCCCACATAAGGAGGTAAAAAACATCAAATGAATGCAAGAATAAAGCTCCGTGACTATCAGCAGGAGTGTATAGATAAAATAACGCAGGCAGGGCAAGGAAAACATCTTGTGCAAATGGCAACAGGTCTTGGCAAGACAGTGACCTTTGCGAATATCCCACGTCATGGACGTATGCTTATTCTGTCACACAGAGAGGAACTTGTAAATCAGCCTCTGAAATACTTTGACTGCACAAAGGGTGTTGAAATGTCAAAGTACCATACTGACGGCAGCGAAGAGGTGGTTTCTGCAAGTATCCAGACCATGACACATAGGCTTGACAGGTTTTCACCTGATGATTTTGATATCATCATAGTAGACGAGGCTCACCATGCAGCGGCTCAGAGTTACAAGACGGTCATAGATCACTTCACACCACGTCTTCTGCTGGGCTTCACGGCAACGCCTAACAGGGCTGACAAATGCAGACTGAATGATGTGTTTGATGATATCATATTTCAACGTGACCTGCGTTGGGGCATTGAACATGGTTATCTGTGTGATATCCTCTGCAAACGTGCTGACATAGGCTATGACCTTTCAGCGGTACATACACGGCTTGGCGACTACGCTCCGGGCGAGCTAGCAGAAGCAATGGACGGCACTGCGGATGCTATAGCACAAGCGTATAGAGAACACGCCAAAGGTGCAACGCTTATCTTTGCGGTATCGGTAGAACAATGCTACGAGATAGCAAAACGCATCGAGGGGGCTGAGGTAGTCACAGGTCAGACTAAGGACAGGGCTGACATTATACGCCGTTTTACTCAGCGTGAGATACCTTGTCTTGTGAATTGCATGGTGTTCACTGAGGGTACTGACATTCCCCTTGTGGAAACTGTTATCATAGCAAGACCCACACAGTCAGATGCGTTGTATACGCAAATGGTAGGCAGAGGGCTGAGGCTGCACCCTGACAAGGACAAGCTCACACTCATCGACTGCGTAGGAGTAACAGGCAAAGCAAGCCTGAGAACAGCTCCAAGTTTGCTCGGTATTGACATTTCTGAGCTGCCAAAGAAGAGTCAGGACAAAATGGAGGGAATGCTATTTGAGCTTCCTGAAAAGGCTACTATGATGTCGGATTGTCCTGAAAGCTGGATAAAGAATGTTCGTATCGTTGACTTGTGGGCGCAGGAGCAGAAGTATATCACTCATGATGTGAACTGGTTCAAGCTGCCAAGCGGCGATATGAAATGCAGTCTTGGTAAGGGAAAAACGCTGAGGATATCTGCACCCGACGCTTTGGGCATGGCAATATGGCAGGGACAGAAAATGCCTATGCAGCAGGCACTTGACGAGGCGTACACTCTTCTTTGCGAACGTGAGGCGGACAGCAAATACATATGGGACTTGAATATTTGTCGCAAGTGGGGCAAAGCACCTGCTACTGATAGTCAGAAAAACCTTATCCGCAGACGAGGCAGGAAGTATCTCAACAATTCGGATATCGACATAGAAAATCTGACAAAGTTTGAAGCAAGTCAGATACTTAACAGGATAATCAAGGGGTGAGGATATGGCAAGAAATGAAGACAGAGAGCAAATGACCCTTATCAAGTGGACGCAGCAGGCGAGCATACGCAAGGCTTATCCTGAACTCAAACTGCTCTTTCACATACCGAACGAACGTCATTGCGACCCAAGAGAGGGTAAAAGACTAAAGCTTATGGGCGTAAAGTCAGGTGTTCCTGACCTGTTTTTACCTGTGGCACGGGGCAAAAACAAAGGGCTGTTCATAGAGCTCAAAGCAGAGAATGGCAAGCCCTCAGATAATCAGATGTGGTGGTTTGCAGAGCTTGGCAAGCAGAACTATTTGGCGGCGATATGCTACGGCTGGAAGCAGGCGGCTGATATGCTAATGCACTATCTTGGCGGTGATGATAATGCTGGTCAAAGCTGAAGTCGTAAAGAAGGCAGACGAGCTGAACAGAATAGCGGCAAAGCTTCTTCCACTGCCAGAGGGGCTGACACAGGCAGAACAGCTTTTATACAAGTCGCTTTGCATTGTGTACCGAGAGTTCAGAGCGGGGCAGATAGACAAGAAACAGGCGCTTGATGAAAAGAAGGAACTATACAGGGCATACATCAATGGGGCTTATGCACTTGATCTATGGCAGACATATGGGGAATATGCTAAGGTATTTCAGAAATGTCAGTACGAGATACATCATGACGGCTGTGAGGTTTGCAAGAGGCTCAATGATATCCTGTGTGGTATGGGGAGAGGCAAAGCCAATGAAACACACTGACCACGCCCTTTGTCGGCACTGCCGCCACGCAGTGCGACAAAGGATAAGATAACAGGAGAATACCTCACAGGCTGTGCATGGTCCATAGGCCGCAGACCTGTCGATGGTTGGAGGACGTGTCAGCACAGAATGTATGAAGCGCAAAAGGGCGGTATGATACATTCGTATACTGTGACGGAATGCCCGAGATTTGAGGAGGGATAAAAGTGAAAAGCTATGAGGAGCGTACCAAAGACAATGAACAGAAGATAGCAGCTTTCCAAACTAAGCAGAAAATGCCGTATGAGTTCAAGGTCAAATACGCTGAGGTCAGAGTAAGGGAGTTCATTCGTGAGTGTGACAAAAGAAATCTGAATACGCACATATCGGTAGGCGGACTTGACAGCATAACGCTTTTGAAATTTATACATGATTACTGTGGTTTCAGTTATGTTCCAGGTGTATCGGTATCTAGTCTTGAAGACAAATCTATTCAGCAGATACACGAGCAACTTGGTGTGATAAAATTAAGCCCATACAAGTCAAAAATAGATATCATACGGGAATATGGTTTTCCTGTACTATCAAAAGAAACAGCCGCAAAAATAGAACTGCTTGCACACCCTACGGACAAGAACAAGACAGTTCGTCACGCTATCATAACGGGTGAAACGGGAGAGTATGGCGGTTTTCGCAAACATACAAGAATGCAGCTTTCTCAGCGCTGGCTTGAACTGTTTGGCGGTTACGAAAATGAAAACGAGGGCGTTGACTACAAGATACCGCCGTTTAAGGTATCATCACAATGCTGTTTCTGGATGAAAGAAAAGCCGTGTGATGATTGGGCAAAGCAACACAAGAGCGTGCCGTTCTTAGGACTTATGGCAAGCGAGGGTGGCAGACGTGAAAAATCGCTAATGCTTAACGGCTGCAATTACTTTGGCAAAAGCACGATACGTTCAGCACCATTTGCCATATTTACAAGGCAGGACTTGCTACAACTTGCACTTGACCTGAATGTGCCTGTGCCTACAATCTATGGCGAGATAAAACGTGACTTTGACGGAAAGCTTTGCACAACAAAAGCTCAGCGTACAGGCTGTTCAATGTGCGGTTTCGGCATACATATGGAACAGCGTCCTCACCGATTTGACAGGCTTCGTGAAAGAAATGAAAAAGAGTGGGATTTCTGGATGAACAAGTGTTGTGAAGATGCTGACGGCACAAAGTACGGCTGGGGAAGAGTTCTTGACTATATCGGCGTTGAATGGCGTGACAGAGTATTTGATATGAAAAATAACCAGCTTAGTTTGTTGGATATCGAGGAGGCAAAAGAATGAAAACACATAATCTGAAACTTAGCATAGAATTTTGTGACGCTGTTATGAGCGGCGAGAAAACTTTCGAGGTCAGAAAGAATGACAGGGGTTTTCAGACAGGAGATCTGATAAGATTTATACCGACTGACGGAACGTCTTATCGTAGCTCAGACGGCACAGTAAGAGAACACGCAAAACATGAGATATCAGGACATACATACAGGATAACATATATCCTCAACGGCTGGGGAATAAAGAATGGGTATGTTGTGCTGGGAATAAGAGAGGAGATAGCCTATGGAAATAAACGACCCAATGACCATGTCACGCCTGAAAGCCTACCGCAGGAACGCCTCAGCCATTGAGGACATCAAGGCAGAGCTTTCAGGCAAGTACGTTGCCGACAGTATCAGCGTATGCACTCCACCGTCCTACACGCCACACAGCACACGCATAGACGGCTTTCTGCCAAGTGGTGATACACTTTCATTGCTGTGCGAGCAGGCACGGCTAGAGCGTGAGCAGAGGGCTGTGGAGGAATTTATCAAGGGGATAGAGGACTATCAGACGCGGCGAATGTTCGTGCTGAAATTCATCAAGGGTAAGACGTACTTGCAGATAGCTATGCAGGTTAGTGGTGGGAGAATGTCTGAGAGTGGAGTGCGAATGAAAATCCAAAGATATTTGCAAGAAAAGTGATATTTGTGCGTTTTGTGCGTTTTACCTGTGTTATAATTTAAACTGAGGAAAGTGTAGATGTACCTCAGACTTGTACTTTCATGAAGTCACCTCCAATTTTCTAAGCCCCGTAAGGGGCTATGCAGGTCGAGAGCGTGCCAGCTCAACATCTGCTCCACCATTTACAAAACTCCTTATAATATTTTCACAAGAGGCACTCCTATGGGGTGTCTTTTGCGTTGTGTCACAAAAGGTTCATAAATGTCGAATTTTGATATGTTGCATAAAAAAGGTAATTGACTTTTATGCAGTATATAGAAATTCGGTGCATTTCGTTGATTTTCGCTCTGATTAGTGATATTATTTAAGAAATATTATTATGAGGAGTGATTGTACTTGGTAGTCAAATTTAATGGTAATAAACCGTTTAAAATGGAGGAACATCAAACCAATAAACTTACTACAAAATGTTTTTTATGTGGACAACAGGCAAAAAGCCGAATATTTTATGATGGATTTGAGAATGGAAATTGCATATGTTGTAATTGTGAAGATCAGCTAAAAGGAATGTTTAAAGATTATTTATTAGCAGAATCAAACTTCAACAAAATAGCACTTGAAGAATTAGTGGAAGGATTACGCAATGAAACTATAACGCAGTTAGATAGCCAAATTCATAAAGAAGGCTATAAATATGCCCAAGAGGTTAACATTGTAGATGATTTCGATGATACATTAACCCTTCAAGAAGTTCAACAGAATAATATATTTTATTCGATAAATATCAATTTTGTTATAACA
>NZ_QTYG01000055.1:0-14937 GCF_003462045.1 Ruminococcus sp. AM31-15AC
CGCTGTGAAAGTATGTGGGCAAGAATGAAAGAAGAGCTGTTCTACAGCCGTGAGGACAAGCCGGAGAACTACACTATGAAAGAGTTGAAGACCATGATCTGGAGATATTTTATGAGTTACTGGGCCAACAGAAGAATCTGCACCGCCAACGGTGGTCTGCCTCCGGCAGCCCGAAGAAAGCTCTACTATGATCATATCTTTCTCGTTGCATAATTCTTGTTCGAATAAAATGTGTCAAGTGATATTGACAAAACCAGAGAAATGTACTTTATGTTTAAAACAAAATCAAAAATATTGAGAAAGCTTGGCGCAGGGTTCATGGCAGGACTCTGTGCTTTTTCTATGCTCGGTTCATCTGTGAGCGGAGTTATTACAGCAAATGCAGCAGGCAACTCGACTCAAAACTCTGCGTTTCCGTCGGCAGATATGGTGATCGCAAAGGCGGCAACGCTTCTCGGTTCTCCGTATACTTTCGGAAATAAGGGATATTGGTACGCATACAATCAGGGTCAGTATACTCCGCTGTCGGTACAGACGATAAACAATCTCGGTATCGACTGTTCGGGACTTGTGTACTATACGCTGACGCAGCTTGGATACAAGACTTCGGGATTTTCTTGGAACAACCCCGTTCCCGTTGATACCGATCACTGGCTGTCGGTAAACGACAACTGCACAATCACTTATGACGGTGTGACTTCAAAAGTCGATGTTGAAAAGCAGAATATTAAGACAACAGACCGTCCTTATTGGGAGTGTTCCGACGGTTCGACGATTACTCCCGGTTCTGTAGTGGTGGCTCAGAATCCATATGGCGAAGATCATGCGTGGATTTACATGGGTGAATTTGATTCAAAAAACGATGTTGTTTCATATCTGAAATCTATCGGTGTATCCGAAAGCCTCATAAATTCCAAAACAGTCGGCGACGGAAAAGGCGCAGGCGGCAGGCATTGGAGAATAGAGTCCAACGGTTCGGAGGGTGTTGTGATCAACAACAAGACCGACGGTAAAACTGCAACTGCTATGAATATGTCGGCGTTCAGGATCACAAAGACCGACGTGACTTTTGAGATAGATAAGTATAATACAAATGGTGATCTTGTGGGAAAATCAAGCGTTGACAATTCTACAGCGGTATATGGAATCTACAGCGATAAATCCTGCAAAAACAAGGTTGCTGAAATCAAAATCGGCAGCAATGGAAAAGGCTCTGTAAAGCTGCCAAACAAGACTTATTACGCAAAGGAAATCAAGGCTCCTACGGGTTACGCACTGGACAAAACCGTGTACAAAATCAAGGCGGGCGTGAACAAGGTTAAGGAGGATTTCCAGACGGGAAAAATCAAAATCAATAAGTCAGCAGAGGATGGCATAATCAGCGGCAGAAAGTTTAAAATCACCTATTCATACAATGGAAAATCTCTTTCTGAAACTGCAAAAACAAATGCAAAAGGCATTGCGACCTTTGACGACCTGAAAGTTTATGATATGTCCACAGGCAAGGCTATCACTTACACTGTTTCCGAAATCAACGTAGATACGAGATATGAAGCTCCCAAGGCGAAGAATGTCAAGCTTACCGACGGCGACGTTGACCTGACCATAAATGTGAAATTCAACAACGAACTTAAAACAGGTTCTATTAAGATCAACAAGCAGTCTGAGGATAATCATAACGGCGGCAGAGAATTTACTGTCACAGGTAACGGCAAGACTTACAGCATAAAAACAGGTTCTGACGGTGTTGCAATTCTTTCCGATATCCCCGTATACGACAGTAACAATCAGAAAATTGTTTACACGATTTCTGAAAAAAACGTACCAGTGAAATATGTTATTCCTGCCGAGCAGACAGTGACTTTAACGGCTGATGAAACTACCTCTGTAACGTTTGAAAATGTGCTTAAAAAATTCACTTTGGAAGTTACAAAAAAGGATTCTGAAAATGGCTCTGCACAGGGGAATGCAAGCCTTGCGGGAGCGGTTTACGGCGTGTTTAAAGACAGTGTTTTGAAAGACGAATACACAACCGATGAAAACGGATATTTCAAGTCCAAGGAATATGTCTGCGGGAATTACACGGTTCAGGAGATTTCTCCCTCAGAGGGATATCTGCTTGATGAAACTGTGTACCCGGTTGGTGCAGAAGCTGAGAATTATTCTATTGAGCATAACCCCATTTCCATGACAGTGACCGAGGATATTATCAAGGGCAATATTTCAATCATCAAGCATTCCGATGACGGAACAACGCAGATCGAAACTCCCGAAGTCGGTGCGGAATTTGAGGTTTATCTCAAGTCATCAGGCTCTTATGAAGCCGCAAAAGACAGCGAAAAAGACTACCTCGTATGCGATGAAAACGGCTATGCTGCGACAAAAATGCTCCCCTACGGAATCTATGTCGTTCATCAGACCAAGGGCTGGGAAAGCACCGAATATATGGAGGATTTTGAGGTTGTAATCAGCGAAAACGAAAAAGAATATTTCTATTTGCTCAATGACGCAGTGAAAAAATCCTTTGTTAAAATCGTGAAAAAGGACGCTGAAACAGGCAATGTAATTCCCGTTTCGGGCATCGGCTTCAAGGTTTGGGACTGTGCAAATTCCGAATATATTTCTCAAAAAATTTACTATCCGTCAGAAATGATTCTCGACACATTTTACACCGATGAAAGCGGCTCGCTGATGCTGCCGCAGGAGCTTGCTTACGGCGATTACGAGCTTCACGAAGTGCAGTCGGCGGAGGGTTATGTGCTTGACAAAAATCCTGTTCCATTTACAATTGACGGTTCAGTGGAAACCGTAGTTGTGGAGAAAACAAATACCGCACAGAAGGGCAGAATTTCTGTTCAGAAAACAGGTGATATTTTTACAACGGTCGCTACAGCATCATCTGCTTACACGGACGAAAACTGCGAAACTATTGTAAATCCGACAACTTACACTCCCGTTTTTGCAAGCGGAAATCTGTCCGGTGCAGTATTTCAGATTATCGCAGTAGAAGATATTGTGACGCTTGACGGCACGATCAGAGCAAATGCCGGCGATGTTGTAGCTGAGATCACGACCGATGAAAACAGATATGCAGAAACAGACCTTTTGTATCTTGGCAAGTATGAAGTCAGAGAAATTACTGCCCCTGACGGCTATGCTCTTAACGCAGAATCTCAGTTTGTTGAACTGACCTATGCAGGACAGGAAATTGCTGTTCGTGATACCGTAAATACGTCATTTGTCAACGATTATCAGGGTGTAGAAATTTCACTTTCTAAGGTCATGGAAAAGGACGAGTTATTTAACATCGGTAACTCCGATGAATATACCCGAGTTCGTTTCGGACTGTTCGCAGCCGAGAATATTACCGCCGCTGACGGCTCGGTAATTCCTGCTGACGGACTGATTTCTGAAATAAGTCTTGCTGAAAATATGTCCGCAAAGTTTGATACTGCTCTGCCTTTCGGCAAGTATTACGTTCAGGAAATTGCAACCGATGAGCATTATGTTCTGAACGGTAAAAAGTACCTTGTAAACTTCGAGTATATGGGACAGGAAGTAACTACTGTTACTGTTGATTGCGGCGAGTTTAAGAATGCTTTAAAACGTGGAAAAATCAGCGGTAAAAAGGTTGATGAAAACGAGAAATCTCTTGAAAATGCTTTGTTCGGACTGTTTGCTGTTGATACTGCTGAGTTTACTGCTGACAACGCATATATGACCGCTGTTTCCGATGAAAACGGACACTTTGAATTTGACAAGATCCCATACGGCGAGTATATCGTCAGGGAAATCGAAGCTCCCACAGGATATATTCTCAGCGATGAAAGCTACCCTGTGACAATTTCTGAGGACGGCGAAGTCATAGAAATTAAAGCTGTGAATAAATCTACAAAAGTCAGAATTTCCAAGCAGGATATTACTACAGGTGAGGAGCTCCCCGGCGCAACGCTTCAGATTATTGACGAGGACGGAAATGTTGCCACGGAATGGGTATCAACAGACGAGGCTCACTTTATCGAGGGCAAGCTGATTGCAGGCAAGGAGTACACGCTCCGTGAAACGATCGCTCCCGACGGTTATGAGATTGCAAGCGAGATAAAGTTTACTGTGAATACTGACGGAAGTGTAACGGAGGTCGTTATGTACGATGAGCATACGCCTGATCTTGAAATTCCTCCTACAGTCACAATAGATACTCCTAATACAGGTGTATCCGCAGACAATAGTGCTGAGCTTTATCTAGTAGCCGCAGCGGTTATTATGGCTTTCGGTATGGTCATATGCAAGAGAAACGATAAGGAACAGAGAAAGGATGATGTGAAATGAGATCTAAAAAGAAACTGATCGCAGCAGCAAGTTCGGTGTGCTTTGCAGCTATGATGTCGCTAACTGCTTATGCTTCAGGCGATGTTGCGGGAGCTGTGCAAAGCACTTGGACCACTGCAAGATCGCAGGTGGTTTCGGTTGTAAACAACGTCGTGTTCCCCGTAATCGACGTGATATTGGCGGTTTTGCTGTTTGTTAAGATAACGCTGGCATACTTGGATTACCGCAAACACGGGCAGTTGGAGTGGACGCCGATTGCTATCATTTTCGGCTGTCTTATCTTTGCTTTGACTGCTCCGTTGTATATCTGGTCGATCGTTTAAAAAGGAGAATTTGTGTATGAAAAAAATATATTCAGCTATGGTTTCAGCGGCAATCGCAATGACAATGACCGCCTGCGGAACGATCAGTCCGCCAATACAGACGGTGGAAACTACAACAATTCCGATAACAGCCGAGTCATTGGATTCGGCTGTCTCTTCGGAGGTCGAAAGTACCGTCAACAATGAACAGGTAAAGTCCGATACCTTTATCGCTGAGTTTTTTGACTCAAATATCAGCTTTGAAGATACAAGCGAATTGGTTACTGAGTCGATGAAAGGCTGTGCCTTTGAGAACGAAACCGATAATTTCAATGGAGTGAATAAGGTTACTTTGAAAGGCAAAAACGGCGGCGGAATAATTAATGTTCTCTGCGTTGATCTGTCACAGTCACAGCTTGATTACGATATGAAATATATCCTCGAAAACTTCGGGGATTACTATTTCGGTCAGACCTCCGCACAGATGAACGGTGTCACTGAGGACGATTTTGTGTCAAATTATCGTATGACAACAAATGTATATTCAAATGGTAAATATCAGCGTTACAGTTCCGTTCAGAAAACCGATGGTATGGCGACGCAGTTTGGGTACACGGAAACCTATGCTGTGCTTTCTGAGAACAAGCTGACAGTAGTATCAGGAGCATATCTTGGTACGGATATGATGGAAAGGCAGAGCTTTTCGCAGCTTATGGGTAAGCTTGCGGAAAATGTCAAGTATTAAAGGCTGGTGTAGTTATGCCATATATCCCATTTACAGACGAACAAAAAGTAATGGCAAACTCCGTAGATTTAGCGGAGTTTTTGCGTATGCGGGGTGAAAAATTAGAACGTGTCGGCAGAGAGCATAAACTCATTTACTACGACGGTTCGGGCAAGCACGACAGCATAACGCTCCGTGGCTCGACTTGGTTCGACCATAAAAATCAAGTGGGCGGCGGAGCAATAAAATTCATGCAGGAATTCTATGATATGGACTTTCAGACGGCTGTTCAGGAACTGTTAGGACAGACGATAACTCCCCTCTCTCACGCTCCTTCAAAAGCTGTTGTGCATGAAGAAAAAACGAAAGAGTTCAAGCTTCCCGAAGCCAATTCAAATATGCACAGAGTGTTCGCATACCTCATAAAACAGCGGTTTATTTCTCCAGATATTATCAGCCATTTTGCAAAACAGCATACACTTTATGAGGACAAACAGCACCACAATGCAGTGTTTGTAGGGCTTGATGAAAACGGAGTTCCAAGACAGGCAAGCAAGCGTTCAACCAATTCTTTCGGGAAAACTTTTCGCATTACCTGCGAGGGTTCAGATACCCGTTACAGCTTTTCCCACTTTGGCAAGTCGGAAAAGCTGTTCGTGTTTGAGGCTCCCATTGATATGATGAGTTTTCTTACACTCTATCCGCAGGAATGGCAGAAAAACAGCTACATTGCAATGAACGGTGTGTTTGAAAATGCCGTTTTAACAGCGTTAAAGAACCATTCTAACCTGTCAGAAGTCATTCTCTGCGTTGATAACGATGAGGGCGGAATCGAGGCTGTTGACAGACTTCGGGATATTTTGAGAGAAAACGGCTATGAAAATGTACGGCGATTTGCTCCCAAATTTAAAGATTGGAATGAAGATTTAAAGGCAAAAAACGGAGCGAAATTTTTGCCTGCTGTTCCTCATAAGCGAAAGGAAGAATATCTGAAAGAAGTTAGCGAACTTGTGTATCTGAAATGCCGTCCTGATAAGCTGACCTCGCAGATCTATGCAACGTTTAAAAACAGACAATACAAATATTTGGCTGAGTATGCTTTGACAGGCTCGGCATTTTTTATTGCCCCAACGGACGAAAATCTGATGTTTGAAAAGTTAAAATTAAAGCTGAAAGATGAGTACAAGCCTTACACCGACAAGGGTAGAAAGGCGCAAAAACAAAAGAATTTGCAGGACTGTGTGCAAGAGGTTTTGCGTGATCTTAAACAGACAGCCCGTACCCGTGAACAGTCGGTAAATACGGCGAAATTGCTGTATCAGCTTGCGGATAGTGCTGTCAGATTGTCGGTTGAGGAAGCTTTAAGTGTACTGATTCAGGAGCAGTGCGAGGATATAGATATCATTTCTGAACCCGAACCTTGCATGGAGTTCGGGTAATGCAATACCCTCCGCCTCACAGCGCAATACCTTGAAGATAACAAACTAACTGTCTTATTAAATACAAAAGAAAGAGTATTTTACAGATTGGAAGTGGAATTTTGAATGAAAAACAGATGATTTTAATAGGCGCACTTGTTGTAGCTTTTATCGCCTTTTTAGTGGTTGTAAATCTGCTTGACAACAAGTCGCTTAACGGAATAAAGGCAAAAAAGGTCGGTGACGGTCAGCATGGAACTGCGAGGTGGGCGACTAAATCGGAGATAAAGCAGACTTTTATCCCTTTGCCATTTGAGCCTGAGAAATGGCGTAAAGGCGTGGCTCTTCCGACTGTTCAAGGAACGGTGGTTGGGTGCAGAGGTTCGGGCAAAAAGACTGTTGCGCTTGTAGACACGGGCGATGTTCATACTCTTATGGTAGGCGCCGCAGGCGTGGGAAAAACAGCCTACTTCTTGTATCCAAATATAGAGCTTGCCTGTGCAAGCGGAATGTCCTTTGTCAGCACAGATACAAAGGGCGACATAGCACGAAATTATGGCACTATCGCAAGCAAGCACTATGGCTACAATGTTTCTGTGCTTGATCTGAGAAATCCGACACGAAGTAATGAGAACAACATTCTGCATCTTGTCAACAAGTATATGGACGAATATCTGGCGGATAAAAGCAATTTATCTGCGAAAGCAAAAGCGGAAAAGTATGCAAAGATAACAGCAAAGACAATTATCAATATCGGCGGAGGTGACAGCTCAAGCTACGGTCAGAACGCATTTTTCTATGACGCAGCGGAAGGACTTCTTGCCTCGGTTATCCTGCTTTTAGCGGAGTTTGGCGACAAAAACGAAAGGCATATTGTCTCAGTTTTTAAGCTGATCCAAGACTTGCTTGCAAAGTATCAGCCTGCGCCGAAAGCAAAGCCTAAGATGTATTTTACAAAGCTTATGGACAAGCTCCCCTCGGAGCATAAAGCAAAATGGCTTGCAGGAGCGGCTCTGAATGCGTCAGATCAGTCAATGCTGTCTGTAATGTCGACTGCACTTTCAAGGCTCAACAGTTTTCTTGATTCTGAACTTGAACAAATGCTGTGCTTTGGAACGGCGATAGACGCAGAAAAGTTTTGCAATGAGAAGTCTGCAATTTTTATTGTTCTTCCCGAAGAAGATACGAGCAAATATTTTATGGTTTCACTTTTGATCCAACAGCTATACCGTGAGATATTAGTCATTGCAGATGAAAACGGCGGAAAGCTTAAAAACAGAGTTATGTTTTACTGCGACGAGTTCGGAACTTTTCCTAAGATAGAGGGTGCTGAAGCAATGTTCTCGGCAGGACGTTCAAGAAAAATATCAATCGTTGCGATAATTCAGTCCTTTGCACAGCTTGAACAGAACTACGGGAAACAGGGTATGGAGATAATCACCGACAACACTCAGCTTACTGTGTTCGGCGGATTTGCACCAAACAGCCAGAGTGCAGAGGTGCTTTCAAAAGCTTTGGGCGAACAGACTGTATTGAGCGGTTCTATATCAAACGGCAGGGACAGATCTCAGTCATTGCAGATGATAGGCAGACCGCTTATGACTGTGGACGAGCTCAAATCTATGCCAAAAGGTCAATTTATCGTAATGAAAACAGGAACACACCCGATGATTTCAAAGCTGAAATTGTTCTTTAAATGGGGGATTAAATTTGAGGAAGAATACTGTCTCCCTGATAAAACAGCAAGGCAGGTTTGTTACAAAAATCGTGATGAATTAATCAGAGATGTGGAGGTTAAATATCCGCAGAAAAAAGCTGTTGCTGCGGAAATTGAAGTGTCTGTCGATGAAGAAGAATTTGATGAATTTCCGATGAGAAAAGCGAAAATAAAACGTGAGGAGGCTGATGCAAATTGATATTACCGAGAAGAATTTACGATTTAGGTCTGAGCCACAAGGCTGTGGCTGTGTACTGTTATCTTGCAAACCGTGCGGATAAAAACGGAGAATGTTTTCCCTCTGTGCGCAGGATAGCAGAAGATTTGAGTATACACAAAAGCACGGTGTATCGTGCATTTACGGAACTTGAAAACCGTGGATTGTTAGAACGGATACCTCGCTATCATATCCAAGGAGGACGCCGCAGCTCGCTGTACAGAGTAAAGGGCGAGATAACAAAGGCAGGAGGTGGTGCGGATGTTTGATTGGATCGGCGACGCCATTGACTGGATAGCGACGGAATATCAAGCCTTTGGGATAACACGGTAGGTTCTGCGGTAGACGCAATTACCGACGAGATATGGAATATTATGTTTGAGTGGCTTTTCAACCTCATTTACGGCGCAGTAGCCGATCTTTTTGAATTTATCAATGCAAGCACAAGCAGTATTTTCGCTCTGTCGTGGGTGCAGTCGTTCATAGCATTGTTCCACAGTCTCGCATGGATGCTGTTTGTCTGCGGACTTATCGTAGCGGTATTTGACACGGCGATAGCCTATGAATCTGGTCAGGCGAATATCAAAAATACCTGTCTGAACGTGTTGAAAGGGTTCATGGCGGCAAGTCTGGTTACTGTTGTTCCGCAAAGACTTTACTCGTTTTGCGTTAATTTGCAGGGTACATTTTCAAGCGATTTGCTTGGAAATTTCATATCGGGAACAACAACGACAGTAGCTGATTCGGGGCTGACCGTGATTATGGCACTGGCGATGGACGTAAGTCTGTTCAGCCTGTTTTTTATCATACTTTTCGGCTATTGTACAGTGAAAGTTGTGTTTTCAAACATCAAGCGTGGCGGCATCATGCTGTGTCAGATTGCTGTGGGAAGTCTGTATCTTTTTGGCATTCCGAGAGGTTACACGGACGGATTTTACAGCTGGTGCAAGCAAGTTATTGCCACCTGTCTTACGGCATTTTTGCAGACAACGATACTCTATCTCGGACTGCTGACCTACACTCAACACGCTCTGCTTGCGGTTGGTATTTGCTTGTCGGCAACGGAAGTTCCGAGGATTGCGCAGATGTATGGATTGGATACGAGCGTCAGGGTCAATATGATGTCTGTCAGCCATACGGTCAGCATGGGAGCTAAGGCTGTTAATATGATTAAGACAAAAGCATAAGGAGTTGATACAAAAAATGAAAACCTACATCTACCCCGAAAACTTAAGGGCTACGGTAAAGCTGTGGTTCTGGAATGTCCGTGATTTTATCATAATCTGCGGCGGAATAATTCTGTCGGTTGTGGTTCTGGTAAACCTGTGGAATGTCCTGCCTTTTGCGGCGACTGCCTGCTTTGCTTTTCTCTCGCTTCGGGTTGACGAAACGGCGATTATGGACTATATTTTTAATGCTGCGAAGTTTTTTCTGACCTCGCAGCAAATTTTTTATTGGACGAAAGGAGCATAAAATTTTATGACAAAAAGGAAAAATAACGGCGTTCAAGGTCTTATCGGCTTTGAACGCTTTACTCGTTTCGGAGTAAAAACCGACAAAGCCGAAATAGCATTTTTCAGCGTAGAACCCACCAATATTTCAGTGCTTTCAGCGGCTAATATTGACGTGAAGATACATCATTTGATGATGCTGTTAAGCACGATACCGGACTTTGAAATTCTTGCTTTGGACTCTTGCGAGTGTTTTGATACAAACAAGATGTACGTCAAAAAGCGTTTGCAGACCGAGCAGAACGAGGCGGTCAGAAAACTGCTGCAGGCGGACTATGATTTTCTTGACGAGATTCAGGTAGAGATGTCCTCGGCAAGACAGTTTATTTTTGCGGTGCGGTTCAGGCGTGAAAAAGACGAGCAGATTTTTAACATCATCAATCGAGTGGATAAGGCTATCTCAGAACACGGATTTGCGGCAAAACGAATGGGCAAGTCTGACATCAAACGTATGCTTGCACTGTACTTCGGGACAAGCATATCGGGTGAGGATATCCCCGATATTGAGGGAGAGAATGAATTTGATCTGGAAAAACAGGAGGTGACTGTTAATGAGAAGTAGAATGCAAAAGAAAAAAGAACTGTCAGAAGAACAGCTTGAGATAGTGGAAGCAAAGGACTTTTTCGACCGCACCATGCCGGGCGTGATCCGCTTTTACACCGACCACTACATCTGCGGAAACTTCTACAAGTCCTGCTGGGCGGTTACGGAATATCCGACTTCAACGGAAGAAACGGCTATCCTTGCTCACCTTGCCGACAGAAACGGGATAACTCTCAGAATTTACAACCGCCTTGTGACAAGTATGGAACAACGAAAAATCGTTCAGCAGGCAATGCGGAAAAATCATATGATGACCACCACAAACGATGTAAACGAGAGCATCAAGGCTCAGGATAATATCAACGATGTTGTAGAACTTTTGAGTGAACTTCGCCGCAATAAAGAACCTCTTCTGCATACGGCTGTGTTTATTGAATTAAAAGCAAGCTCGGAAGATAAATTAAAGGAACTGCAAGCCGATATTTCGATGGAATTAACACGCTCAAAGATATCTGTGGACAGGCTTTTGCTCCGTCAGAAAGAGGGCTTTTTATCGGTTTTGCCGACGGGCAATAATGTGTTCGCAAGCCAGTTTGAACGTGTTCTTCCTGCTTCAAGTGTTGCTAATCTTTATCCTCTAAATTACTCAGGAAAGACCGATGAAAACGGCTTCTATATCGGCAGAGATAAGTATGGCAGCAACGTGCTTGTTGACTTTGACAAGCGTACCGAGGACAAGACAAACAGCAATATACTCATTCTCGGCAACAGCGGTCAAGGAAAGTCGTACCTGATGAAATTACTGCTGTGCAATCAGCGTGAGGCTGGCAAATCTATCCTCTGCCTCGATCCCGAAGCCGAGTACCATGACCTTTGTTCCAACCTCGGCGGAACCTACATTGACATGATGTCAGGTGAGTTTATGATAAATCCCTTAGAACCGAAAGCTTGGTCAGACGGAGAAAAATCCACAGACGATAGTCCGGAAACATTCAGAAAAGTCACAAGATTATCGCAGCATATATCCTACCTCAAGGATTTTTTCAGAGCCTACAAGGACTTCACCGACGCTGAAATTGACACCATAGAGATCATGCTTATGAAGCTGTACGCAAGATTCGGTATTGATGATTTTACCGATTTCAATATGCTGAACAGCGAAGATTATCCAATTATGAGCGACCTCTACGAACTTATTGAAAAGGAATTCATGGCGTTTGATAACGAGAAAAAGCACCTATACACCGAAGAAATGTTACAGAATATCTGTCTCGGACTGCACTCCATGTGTAAGGGTGCGGAATCAAAATATTTCAACGGTCACACCAACATAGGTGACGGAGAGTTTATCTGCTTCGGAGTGAAAGGTCTTATGGACACTAACAAGCGGCTCAAGGATACGCTGTTGTTTAATATCCTGTCGTATATGTCCAATCAACTTTTAGGCAAGGGAAATACAGTTGCGGCTATTGACGAGCTGTATTTGTTTCTTACAAACATGACGGCGATAGAATATATCCGCAACGGCATGAAGCGTGTACGTAAAAGGGAGTCCTCGTTTATTCTGGCAAGTCAGAACATTGAGGACTTTCTGCTGCCTGAAATTAAGGAGTTTACCAAGCCGCTGTTCAGTATTCCGAGCCACCATTTTCTGTTTAACCCCGGCAATATCTCGCCGACTGCTTTTATTGATACTTTGCAGCTTGAAGAATCGGAGTACGGCTTGATAAAGTATCCCGAACGTGGCACTTGTCTTTACAGGTGCGGAAATGAGAGGTATTTGCTACAGGTTATTGCTCCGCAGTATAAGGCGGCGATGTTTGGAAACGGTGGTGGTCGGTAATGTCTGCAACAGTTGCGGCGGTTCTGAAAAAGATAGCCATATATATTCTTGGTGACGAGAAAAAACGAGGAAAGCTGTTTGTGTTGATCGGGAGTATCGCCGCAGGCTTTCTTGGACTGATGTGCCTGCCCGTAGCTGTGCTTTCGAGCATGGGCAGCATGGAAATCGAGCAGCCTGAAATTAACGCTGAAATGTTCAGCGATTCGGCTTTGTTTGAAAGCCTTGACAGCGAACAGCAGGCTCAGATAGAAAATCTGAAGAATCAGGGTCGGGCAATCGAGGACGCCATGAGGGGCGCAGGAGTTCGCTCTCAGACCATAAAAGCGCAGCTGATATATATGTCATACTTCGGTGACGTGCAAAATTTCAATGCGGAATCCTATGCCAACCTGTTTGCTGTTGCTCCGAATGACAGCGATTTGATAACTGCGATAAATTCAACTTACGGCTTGGAGATCGGCTATGACGAATTTATGAGAACCTACACTTGGGTGATGAATTCTACGATCAACGGGTATATGTTCAGCGATGAAAGCACAAAGAACTGCGCCGATCTTGCAGCTTGGGCGGAGAATGCGTATGTGTCCGGCTGGGGATTTAAGCAGGGTGCAATCGGAAATCGTGACGATGTTGACCGTATCAGATATGCAGATAATGCAGGGCTTATGCTTGGTTTTCTGAACTATGATCCCACGGAAAAGGTGTTCAGTTCCGATTACAATACGCTTGTTTTCACCGAGCAAGGCAGTCTTGATACCATGCCTGAGGTCGCAGGTATAGGACTGTTTGACGGAAGTCAGCACGGGATATATGTGGGTGACGGCGAGGTGATTTACTGTTCCGAATCAGTAGGATATGTGACAAAAGACCTTGTTTCAAACGGCGGTTGGGTAAGTTGGTGTACCTATGAGGGCGTGGATTATCCGCAAGAAGTTTTGGATTTGATTGACGGAACGGAGGTTGATTCGGAAAATGACAGCGGTGAAAATTCCGCAGAAAACTAATTTGAATGGAGTGTGATATGATGAAAAAATTGGTTTCGGTATCGGTAAGCGAGGAAAAATTATCGGCAATTGAAATGTATTTAGAGCAGAAAAATACAACGCTTTCGGCTGAGCTTGAAAAGTATGTTGAGCAGATTTACAGCAAAAATGTACCTCAAAACGTCCGTGATTTCATTGACATGATGTCGGCAAAAAAGCCTGCAAGAAAGCCGAAAAGCTCCTCGCCTGCCGAAACGGAAAAGCTGTCTGAGCAGTAACTCGCCGCAGTTCGCACAGTGTCGCATCGTGAGGCAAAGTAAGGCGGTGGGTGGGGTAAGTTTACCATAGGAGGGGTTGAACGGCTTTGTGGGCATTTGTCGCAAAGTTTGAGAATGGTGGGAATCAGGAGATTTCGGGTGGGTTTATGAGGGCAAAGCCAATAGGATTGGCTTAAATATTATATTGCAGGTTAAAGTTTGGTCGCTTGAAGCGACCAAACAGACACATCGTCGAGCAAAGCTCGCCGAATTTGCGGAGTTTTGAAAACTTTGACGTGCAGTCGCATAGAATGGAGGTTTTGCAAATTGCAGTCGGATAAAATTAAAAATACAGAAGAAAAAGCCGAAAAAACAGAGGTTTGCGAGGTCACATCTGAGTATAAAAAGCAAAGATTTGGACTAAAGATTTTTCCCGAAACTTTGGAAATAGTGGACACTCTTTTTAAGCACGATAATTGTAAATCACGCTCGGAATTTATTGAAAAGGCTGTGCGTTTTTATTGCGGGTATCTTTTGAACAAGGAGCATACGGCAACGGAATTTATTGCCCCACAGCTAACGGCAATGGCGGAAGGAATAGTCAAAGGCACGGAACAGAGGTTGTCCCGTGCCTTATTTAAAATTGCAGTTGAACTTGGTGCAGTTACTCATATGCTTGCGGCGGTACATGAGATTGATGATGATACGATGATTAAACTGAGGGCTATGTGTATAGATGAGGTTAAACGCATTAACGGTGTTATTAATTTTGAGAAGGCTGTGAGGTATCAACGGTTAGATTAAATCACATAAAAATGGGGGTGATATGTTATGACTTTATCTCAAATTATTGGTTTTGTCAATATCACTTGACACATTTTATTCGAACAAGAATTATGCAGCGAGAAAGATATGATCATAGTAGAGCTTTCTTCGGGCTGCCGGAGGCAGTCCGCCGTTGGCGGTGCAGATTCTTCTGTTGACCCAGTAACTCATATAATATCTCCAGATCATAGTCTTCAACTCTCTCATAGTGTATTTCTCCGATTTGTCCCCACGGCTGTAGAATAGCTCTTCTTTCATTCTTGCCCA
>NZ_QTYG01000056.1:0-14792 GCF_003462045.1 Ruminococcus sp. AM31-15AC
TGGGCAAGAATGAAAGAAGAGCTATTCTACAGCCGTGGGGACAAATCGGAGAAATACACTATGAGAGAGTTGAAGACTATGATCTGGAGATATTATATGAGTTACTGGGTCAACAGAAGAATCTGCACCGCCAACGGCGGACTGCCTCCGGCAGCCCGAAGAAAGCTCTACTATGATCATATCTTTCTCGCTGCATAATTCTTGTTCGAATAAAATGTGTCAAGTGATATTGACAAAACCATGGTGTAAAAATTGGTGGTGGACTTGGAACAGCAATTGTCGGTCTTTTGCTCGACTTTAGCGGATTCAAGGGCACTTTGACAGTACAGCCTGATTCTGCTATCAATATGCTTCACATTATGTATCTGATCGTTCCGTTTGCACTTGATTTGATCATCACATTTATTCTTTCTAAGATGAATGTTGAAAAGGCAAATGCGGAAATCAAAGAAAAACTTGGAAAATCCGAAAATGAAGTTGTGATGGAATCACAGAACTAACGGAGGTAACAACATGAAATATACACTTGACTGGCTTGTTGATCCGGAAGTGTTTGCAGTCAACAGAATCGCAGCACATTCCGACCACAAAATCTATGCAAACCATTTGGAAGCCGAAGCAGACAATTCCTCTCTGATTCAGAATCTGAACGGCACCTGGAAATTTGCGTGGGCAAAGAATCCGTCTGAATGGCAGCAAAAGTTCTATGAAGAAAGCGACAGCACTGACAATTTTGACAACATTCAGGTTCCGGGACACATGGAATTGCAGGGATACGGCAAACCGCAGTACGTCAATACCATTTATCCTTGGGAGGGACATGAGCATCTCCGTCCGCCGTTTATCTCTGAAAAGGACAACCCTGTCGGCAGCTACGTCAGATATTTTGACTTGAACGATGCTCTGAAAAACAAGCGTGTATTCATTTCTTTTCAGGGTGTGGAAACTGCTATGTATGTCTGGCTGAACGGCGAATTTATCGGCTACAGCGAGGATTCTTTTACACCGTCTGAATTTGAACTGACACCATATATCCGTGAAAAGGACAACAAACTTGCTGTTGCAGTGTTCAAAAGAAGTTCTGCAAGCTGGCTGGAAGATCAGGATTTCTGGAGATTCTCCGGCATTTTCCGTGACGTATTCCTTTATGCGGCACCGTCTGCCCATGTTCGTGATATGAGAGTGATTGCAGATTATGACGGTACAAATGGTATCTTCTCTGCAACGCTAGATATTGCGGGCAAATGTTCTGTGAAATCGATCTTGACAGATGAAAATGGAATGGTCATCGCAGAATCCAATGAAAAGGAATCTGTAAACTGGACAATTGAAAATAGCAAGCCTTGGAGTGCCGAAATACCGAATCTCTACACGTTTACAGTGATTCTGACAGACGAAAGCGGAAATGAAATCGAGGTCAGCAGAACCAAAGTCGGATTCCGCCGATTTGAACTGAAAAACGGAATCATGTGCCTGAATGGAAAACGTATTATTTTCAAGGGCATCAATCGACACGAATTTGATGCGAAAACAGGCAGAGCAATCACAAAGGAAGATATGCTGTTTGACATTCAGTTCATGAAGAAAAACAATATCAATGCGGTTCGTACCTGTCATTATCCGAACAATTCTCTTTGGTATCAGCTTTGTGATGCATACGGCATTTATCTGATTGATGAAACCAATCTGGAAACACACGGTACATGGCAGAAGCTTGGTGCAACTGATCCGTCTTGGAATGTACCGGGTTCACTTCCAGAATGGAAAGAAGCTGTACTGGACAGAGCAAAATCAATGTATGAACGTGACAAGAATCACGCAAGCGTTCTAATCTGGTCTTGCGGAAACGAATCCTACTGCGGAGAAGATATTGCTGCAATGTCGGAATATTTCAGAAGCGTAGACCCGACAAGACTGGTGCACTATGAGGGTGTTACAAGAGTTCCAGACAATCAGTATGATTTCATCACGGATATGGAAAGCCGTATGTACGCAAGACCACAGGAAGTGGAAGAATATCTGAAACAGAACAGCGGCAGACCGTATATCAGCTGTGAGTATATGCACGCTATGGGCAATTCTCTTGGCGGTTTGAGCCTTTACACTGACCTTGAGGACAAATATGAGGCTTATCAGGGTGGTTTCATCTGGGACTACATCGATCAGGCAATCGAAACCAAAAATGACGACGGGAAAACGGTTCTGGCTTATGGCGGAGATTTTGAGGACAGACCAAGCGATTATGGATTCTGCACCAACGGTGTGATCTATGCTGACAGAACCTACTCTCCAAAGGTTCAGGAAATGAAGGCTCTGTACTCCAACATCAGAATGTCTATTCAAAACGGAATGCTTACCGTAGAAAACCGAAATCTCTTTGCAGATACAAACGACTTGTCCTTTGTTGTACGATTGGAAAAGAACGGCGTTGTTCTGAAATCCGATACATTTTCTCTGAATGTTCCTGCCGGAGATAGCAAGACAATGAAACTGACACTTCAAAAAATAGACAGTACAGGAGAATATGTTTATCATGTTTCCGTCGTTACCGCAGATCAGACACTATGGGCAGATGCAGGGCACGAAATTGCCTTTGCACAGGAAGTGTTTGAAGTGAAAGATAATCAGATTCCGGAAACCACATTGCAAAAGCCAACGATTGTATACGGCGATGTTATCATTGGCGTTCACGGAGAAAACTTCTCCATGATGTTCGACAAAAAAGAGGGCGGCATCAGTTCTCTGAAATACAATGGTTTTGAATATATTACACGCACACCAAAGGTCAGCTTCTGGAGAGCAATGACAGACAATGACGCCGGTGCTTCCGAGCCATACAATCTTGCACAGTGGTATGCCGCAGGCAAATTTGCAAAGTATAAAACCGTTTCATGGCTGGAACAGGAAGATGCTTTGAAAATCACATTCACATATCAGGCTGCCTGTGTTCCGACTTTTGAGTTTACTGTATCCGAATAGAAATGATATACACGTTTATTCTGCTCCGGGTAGGACAGAAATCGGCGGTAATCATACCGATCATCAACATGGCTGTGTCATTGCAGGAGCAGTTGACTTAGATGTTATCGGTGTTGCAGCATTTCATGATGAAAACATCATCAGAATTAAATCAGAGGGATACGATGAATTTGCAGTTTCACTGGACGATTTGGATGTTCATATCGGTGAAAAAGGTTCTTCTGAAATTGTCAGAGGGATTGCAGCTCGCTTTAAGGATTTAGGTGTAGAAATTTCCGGATTTGATATGTATACAACTTCAAATGTACTTGGTGGAAGCGGTATTTCTTCTTCTTCTGCTGCATTTGAAACATTGATTGCAACGGCAATTGACAGCTATTACAATAACAATCAGATCGGTGCAGTAGAAATCGCAAAAATCGGACAATATGCAGAAAACTTTTATTTTGGCAAGAAAAGCAGATTGATGGATCAGATGGTTTGCTCCGTTGGTGGATTTGTTTTTCTTGATTTTCAAAACATTCAAAATCCAAGTATCCAAAAAATTGATTTTGACCTTTCAAAAGCCGGCTATGCATTGATCATCACAGACACCAAAGGAGATCATTCTGATTTGACAGATGATTATGTAGCCGTTCGTACAGAAATGGACGAAGTTGCAGAATATTTCGGCAAAAAGGTTCTTCGTGAAGTTGATGAAAATCAATTTTGGAATAATCTCCCTGATATTAAAAAGAAGATTTCTGACAGAGCTGTCTTGCGTGCAATTCACTTTTTTGGCGACAATTATCGTGCAAAGGCAGAAACGGAAGCTCTCAAAAACAACAGATTTGAGGATTTTCTCACGCTTGTAAACGAATCGGGAGATTCCTCCATGAACTATCTGCAAAATTTATACTCATGCAGAAAGCCAACGGAACAAGGTATTCCACTTGCAATTATGGCGGGGAAACGAATATTAAAAGGCAATGGTGCTGTAAGAGTTCACGGAGGTGGTTTCGCAGGGACTGTTCAGGCATTTGTACCAAATGATTTTGTCAATGCATATAGATCGGAAATGGACAGAATATTTGGACAAAATTCGTGCTACATTATGACGATCAGACCGTTTGGCGGTATTGAAATCAAATAATAGGAGGGAAAAATAATGAGTATACTTGTTTTAGGCGGTGCAGGATATATCGGTTCTCACACAGCTTTAGAGTTGATTCGCACCGGAGAAAGCGTTATTATTGCAGACAATCTTGCAACCGGACACATCGAAGCTGTTCCGAAAGATGCGAAATTTTATCTGGGTGATTTGCATGACAAGGCGTTTCTTGATAATATTTTTGAAAACGAACAGATAGATGCAGTGATTCACTTTGCAGCATATTCTCTTGTTGGAGAAAGCGTTGCCAATCCACTCAAGTATTACGATAATAATCTCTGCGGAACAAAAATTCTTTTGGATTCCATGGTTGAACACCATATTGATAAAATTGTATTTTCCTCAACCGCTGCCACCTATGGTGAACCGGAAAATATTCCGATTCTTGAAACAGACAGAACACAGCCAACCAATCCATATGGTGAAACCAAACTTGCTATGGAGAAGATGTTCTATTGGACTTCAAAAGCTCATGGTCTAAGATACGTTTCTCTCCGCTATTTCAATGCTTGCGGAGCAGACAAATCAGGTAAAATCGGCGAGGCTCATGATCCGGAAAGTCATTTGATTCCTTTGATTCTTCAAGTCCCAAATGGAAAGAGAGAAAGTATCTCCATCTATGGAACAGATTATGATACTCCTGATGGAACTTGTATCAGAGACTATATCCATGTTACCGATTTGGCTCAGGCACATATTCTCGCTGTAAAGTACTTAAAAAACGGAAACGAAAGCAATATTTTCAATCTTGGAAATGGTGTCGGCTATTCCGTAAAAGAAGTAATTGATAAAGCAAGAAAAGTGACAGGGCACCCGATTCCGGCAATTGAAACGCCAAAACGTGCCGGAGATCCTGCACGACTGGTGGCTTCCAGTGAAAAGGCAAGAAAAATTCTTGGCTGGAATCCTGTACACGATAGCCTTGAAGAAATTATATCTGACGCATGGAATTGGCATAAGAATCATCCAGATGGTTTTTGAAAAGAGGTGTTATCATGATAAACAGGGCAATAAACGGATTAATCGTCATGCAATAGAAGCTGATTTGATTACAAATGACGATATTTTCGTTGTTAGAAATCAGCTCATGGATATACTAAAACTGACTGACTGGAATGATAAAGAACCACTCACGGGAAATACTGAAGAACTTCTTGAACCCCTGATCGACTATGCAGTAAAAGCAGGAATCATTGAAGACACTTCTGTACAACGTGATCTATTCGATACAAGAGTTATGGGTGTTTTCACACCTATGCCGAGAGAAGTTAATGCCACATTTCAAAGAGAATATTCTGCTTCGCCATCAGCAGCTACAGAATGGTACTATGCTTTTAGTAAAAGCCTGAACTATGTTCGTGCTGAAAGAATTGCGAAAGATTTAAAGTGGACATATGAATCAGAATATGGAACACTTGACATTACTATAAACCGTTCTAAGCCAGAGAAAGATCCTCGTGATATTGCTGCTGCTAAATTGCAAAAAAAATCAGCCTATCCTCAATGTCAGCTTTGTGTTGAAAATATGGGATCCGCAGGTCACCAGGCACACCCTGCAAGACAAAATCTTCGTCCGGTAAAGTTGAATATCAACAGCCAAGATTGGTTCATGCAGTATTCTCCTTATGGATATTATAATGAACACTGCATCGTCTTTAATAAACAGCATATTCCTATGACAATCAATGCACAGGTATTCAATAAACTGTTTGATTTTGTTGAGCAATTTCCACACTATTTTATCGGTTCAAATGCAGACCTTCCTATTGTAGGCGGTTCCATTCTAACGCATGAACACTTTCAAGGCGGCAATTATAATTTTGCAATGGCAAAAGCACCGATTGAAAGAACATTTCTTTTGAAAAATTATATGAATGTTAGTGCCGGCATTGTAAAATGGCCGATGTCTGTGATACGTCTTTCTTCAAAAAACAGGACGGCTTTGGCAGCTGCATGTGCTGATATTTTATCAAAATGGAGAACATATACGGATGAAGTGGTTGGAATTTTTGCAGAAACAGACGGAATTCTGCATAATACAATTACTCCAATTGCAAGAGCAACTTCTTCTGGATTTGAATGCGACTTGGTATTGAGAAACAATATTACAACGAAAGAAAGACCGTTAGGTGTGTTCCATCCGAATCCTACCTTACATCATATCAAAAAAGAAAACATCGGATTGATTGAAGTGATGGGACTTGCTGTTCTTCCGGCGCGTTTAGCAGATGAACTGACACTTTTAAAAGATGCAATGCTGTCCGGCAAAGAGATTGCTACAGATGATAAAATTGCATCTCATGCAATTTGGGCAAGTGAAATTCTAAAAAAATATTCTGATTTTAACGCTGATAATGCAATGGATATTATTCGTTATGAAGTCGGCAGAGTTTTTGAACAGGTACTTGAAGATGCCGGAGTATTTAAGAGAGATAAACAAGGAAAAGAAGCATTTGCAAGATTTGTAGAACAATTAGGTTGATTTGGAATATACGAAAATGAGCTATTGCATTATGTGCAGTAGCTCATTTTTAATTTAATTCAATTATTCAAGGTTGAGAATTTATTTCAGCATATCATCCAGTGAAATCTAATTATCTTCTGACATATTTTCAGTGTAGATTGTATTATTTATGTACAATTCCTCATCAATGTCGCGCACAAAGCCCCAATGAAGGTTGTACTTCTTGGCGTATTCCTTAAATGCATTAAACTTATTTTCGACCCTTGCATTGCACAGAGAAAAGATGCCGGGATGCTGCTGTAAAGAAATATGGGATCATTCAAAGCATGAACAGTACCAACGGAAGATGTCATGATAATGCACAATGCACGCTGTGAAAGTATGTGGGCAAGAATGAAAGAAAAGCTGTTCTACAACCGTGAAGACAAGCCGGAGAACTACACTATGAAAGAGTTGAAGACTATGATCTGGAGATATTATATGAGTTACTGGGCCAACAGAAGAATCTGCACCGCCAACGGTGGGCTGCCTCCGGCAGCCCGAAGAAAGCTCTACTATGATCATATCTTTCTCGTTGCATAATTCTTGTTCGTATAAAATGTGTCAAGTGATATTGACAAAACCAAAGTTTATTATACTTCTTTAGACATCGGTGGGGTAGATGCGGAGGGTTTGACGGGTAGCAAAGAACAGCACCGTTCATTCTTGAAAGGCTTTAGTGAATGGTGCTGTTATGGCATAATATTATAAATCGACGATGATTAACAAAATAAAACATTTTTTTATTTTTCTTTTAAGTTCCAAAATTGGTACTTGTAAATATTGACTTAGAGTTTTTAAATATGTTATACTTATTTTATGAACATTTCACGATGAAAGGAACTTAGCAATGGAGTCAAATGCACCAAATAAACTTAAACTTTTAAAAATATGGGAAATATTGAATATGATGACTGACTCTGAGCATCAGATGACGACACAACAACTGATAGATGAGCTTGCTAAGTGCATTATCTCAAGTGAAAGAAAGTCTATATATCGTGATATAGAAACTCTGCGTTCAAATGGTTATGAGATACTGAAAGGACGTTCATGGCATGACAACACATATTATGTGAATGAACGCCGTTTCAGTGTTTCGGAAATCAAGATAATTATGGATGCAGTTCAGAGTGCTGCTTTTATTCCTGCCGATAAAACGGAAATACTTCTCGATAAGTTGGCAGACTTGAGTTGTAAATATAGAGCGGAACTGCTCAAGCGTCATACTGTGCAGTTTATGACTGTAAAACATAAGAATGACAGCATTTTTCAGAATATAGAGATAGTTGAAAATGCTATTGAAAAGCAGATGAGAATACGCTTTCAATATTTTCACCTTAATGAATATGATGAAAAGGTCTTTGCACATGACGGAGCTATATATCAAGAAGAACCATTGGGATTGATATTTGAGGACGGTAACTACTATCTTTTATGTTATCGTGCCGACCCTGAATATGTCAATAAGGTAAAAGCATTCAGACTTGACAGAATAGAAGATCCTGAGATAGTTTCTGAACCAATAAGTCAAAATGCTGTTGAGGTACTGAAAAATGTTAGCACATATCGTTTACAGTCTTTCAAGATGTATGGCGGCAGTATACGAAAGGTGACGTTTCAGTTTTCTTCTAAACTTATAGAGGTGGTCTATGATAAATTTGGGCATGACATAATAATTCGTCGTAATGGGGATATCTGTAAAACCACGGTGCTTGTGCAAATCAGTCCGACTCTATGGGGGTGGATGCTACAATTTCCTAGGAGTATGAAGATATATGAACCTGAAGATATAAGAGAGGAGTATTACAAATGGGTAAGATCAGCTTTGGAGCAAAAAGATCAACAACAATAAAAAAGGTCCCTGTCAAAGACAAGAACCTGAACACGACACTCGTGATGAAGGTATGAAACCAACGATTTGAAAGAATTTTTATTTGAACTCGTAGTGTAATTTTATAGGGTAGTAATCCTATGACACTATATTAACACATAAAGGGAGGTTTGTCAAGTGGTTGACGAAAAAATTTTTTGGGGATTTGATATAGGAACGGATTCAGTAGGCTGGGCTGTGACAAACAGCGAATATAAGCTGAAAAAATACAAGAACAACTTAATGTGGGGTGTTCATCTTTTTGATGAGGCAAAGCAGTCTGCGGAAAGAAGGTCATTCCGCACGGCAAGAAGAAGGCTTGATCGCCGTAAGCAAAGAATAATACTATTGCAGGAGTCTTTTGTTAGGGCTGTATGTGAAAAGGACGAAAATTTCTTTCGTAGGCTGAAGGAAAGTGCCTTATTGCCTGAGGACGCCGAACATAGAACAAATAATATTTTCTTTGACGATCCTGATTACACTGATAAGGATTATTTTGAAGAGTACCCAACTATACATCACCTTATCTGTGAGCTTATGGAAAGCAAAGAACCTCATGATGTAAGGCTTGTATATCTTGCCTGTGTATATCTGCTTGCTCACAGAGGACATTTCCTTCTTCCGGTATCAGAGGACGATATAAGCAAGGTAACAGAGTTTGAGCCGCTCTATGAAAGCTTTTATAAAGCTCTGGAAGAAAAGCTTGATGATGAACCACCGTTTGACAGATCTGCCGATGATTTTGCTGAAATACTAAAAAGCCATAAAACGGTATCTGCAAAGAATAAAGATTTTGATAAACTTCTTTTTGGCGGTAAGGTAAAGACCTATGATAATGAAAATATCAGCTACTCGGCACTTATAAAGCTGCTTAGTGGCGGTACGGAAAAGCTATCAAAGTTCTTTGCAAATGAAGAGTACACAGACCTTGAGAAAGATTCCGTTTGCGTAAGGAATGCGGATTTTGGAGATACTCTAGAGATGCTGGAAGGACAGATAGACGAGCTTGATTTTGCTTTGCTCAAAAGCGTAAAAAGTCTTTATGATTGGTCGCTGCTAGTGGATATTCTTGAGGGTAAATTTCTTATATCTGAGGCTAAAAAAGATAAGTATGATGAGCATGGATATGATCTCGATGCACTAAAATATCTGTTCAGAGAATATCTTACCAAAGATGATTACAATGAAATGTTCAAAGAGGTCAGTGGAAAACAGAACTATGCAAGTTACGTTTATAATGCACCTTCCGATAAAACTAGAGATAGTAAATATAAAAAGTGTAATCAGGAGGATTTTTGTAAGTTTACTAAAAAGTTTTTAAGCAAGATAAAACCAAATGAAAAAGACAAACTTTGCCTTGACAAACTCCTTGAAAAGTGTGAACAAAATTCTCTTTGTCCTAAACAGGTGACTACAGACAACCGAGTTATACCATATCAGCTTTATTATGTAGAGCTTAAAAAGATACTGGAAAATGCTTGTGATTATCTTCCATTTCTTAATGAAAGAGATGAGTATGGTACGGTAGCGGATAAAATACTGAGCATAATGAAATTCCGTGTTCCTTATTATGTTGGTCCACTAGTCGATAGAAAGAAAAGTCCAAATGCGTGGCTTGTTAGAAAACTCGACGGTAAGATCACTCCATGGAATTTTACTGACATGGTAAACGAAGATGAGGGTGAAAACGCGTTTATTCGTCGTATGACTTGTAAATGTACATACGTTGCAGGTCAGGACGTTCTGCCTAAATATTCATTGCTTTATAGCAAGTTCAGCGTTCTTAATGAGATAAACAATATAAAACTTAATGGAGAGCCTATATCCGTCCAGGCAAAACAAGAGATATACACAGAATTGTTTGAAAGGAACAAGTCAAGAGTCAGCAAAAAGAAGATACGCGACTGCCTTATTTCTCATGGCTATGCAGCGGATAGTGATGAGGTGACAGGTATTGACGATATAGCAAAATCTGCTTTGAGATCTTATCATGACTTTAAGAAAATGTTGTCTAATGGTATACTTACAGAGCAACAGGTCGAGGAAATTATTGAACATATCACAGTCACAACAGATAATATACGTTTGAAAAAATGGCTTAAAACACAGTTTACGATGCTTGCAGACGAAGATGTAAAGTATATCACAAAGCTTAAATATAAGGATTATGGCAGACTGTCACGCTGTTTCTTGGAAGATGTGCTGCCAGTTGATACAAAGACAGGTGAAGCAGAGAGCGATAAGAATATCATAACGATGCTGTGGGAAACCAACGAGAACATAATGCAGTTGTTAAGTCAAAATATCGATATTCAGAAAATATTGAGCATATGAACAGGCAGTATTATGCACTACCTGAAAATCATAAGAGCATGAGTGAACGTTTGAAAGATATGTATGTCCCTACTGCAGTACGCCGTGCAGTAACAAGGACGTTTGATATTGTAAAGGAACTTAAAAAGATACAAGGCAGAGATCCTGACAAGATCTTTATAGAAATGGCAAGAGGTACAGGTGAAACACCGAAAGGAAAAAGAACAAATTCTCGTAAGGATCAAATCCTTGAACATTGGCATGGCCTTGACAATAAAGATATAAATGATCTGAAAAAGTCAGGCATATGGGAACATCTTGATACCATTGATGACGCAAAACTTAGAAGTGACAAGTATTTTCTTTACTTTATGCAGCTTGGCAGATGTATGTATACTGAAAAACCTATCCCATTTGAAGAAGTGGAAAATGAACATAAATGGAATATAGACCACATATGGCCGCAGGCGAAAATAAAAGATGACAGTCTTGATAACAAAGTTCTTGTCAGCAGCAATGAAAACGGCAAGAAAAGTGACAGTTATCCTATTAGTGATGATATTAGGCATAGTATGGCAGGGTTGTGGCATTCTCTTTATAAAAAAGGACTTATCAGCGAGAAAAAGTATCAAAGACTAACAAGAAGTACGCCTTTTACAGATGATGAGCTTTCAGGTTTTATTGCACGTCAGCTTGTGGAAACAAGACAATCTACAAAAGCGGTTGCTACATTACTTAAAGAGCAGTTTCCAAATACAGAAATAGTTTATGTAAAAGCAGGTCTTGTATCTGATTTCAGGCAGGAAATGGGTATGCTCAAATGTCGTGAAGTAAATGATCTTCACCATGCAAAGGACGCTTATCTTAATATAGTCTTGGGTAATGTTTACAACACGAGGTTTACTAAAGATCCGCTGAATTTTTTAAAGAACAATGAGAAATATTCCATTAAGATATTTCAGAAAAACTCAGACGGTAAGAAAACAGGCGTTATGACACGCAAAGTAGAGCGTGGAGGAGAAGTTGCTTGGGATCCTGAGACATCTTTTGCTATCGTTAGAAAAATGATGTCAAAGAATAGCATACGATATGTGAGATATGCTATATGCGAAAAGGCGGACTGTTTAACCAGATGCCTGAACGTAAAAAAGCGGGACTAGTTGAACGAAAATCGGGACTAGATACAGGGAAGTATGGCGGTTATAATAATACAACGGCGTCGCATTTTGCTGTGGTAAAGTGTAGAGAAAAATCAGTTGTGGTAGTGCCTGTTGAAACTATGTTCTGCAATAGATTTGCAACTGATATAGAGTTCGCAAAAGCGTATGTTGCACAACAACTAGCTGAAATACTATCACAAGAATTTTCATCTGAGAATATTACATTTCCTTTCGGTCAGAGAATAATCAAAGTAAACACAATGTTTGAGGTTGATGGATTCAGATGTAATTTGGCACAAAAATCAAACAAAGGAAAACAGTTAGTGCTAATATCAGCTTGTTCGCTTGTATTAGATAAAGATACTTATGCATATATGAAGAAAATCTCATCATTTATAGCTAAGAAAAAAGTAAATAAAAGTCTTGTTATAAATAGTTATACTGGAATAACCGTGGAGGATAATATTTCGGCATTTGATGTGTTAGTAGAAAAAATGCAGTCCTCGCCTTTCAAGGTTTTCTTTCATAAAATAGGTACAAAAGTTGCAAATGGCAGAGATAAATTTATATCTTTGTCTGTAGATGAACAGACAACAGCTCTTTTTTATATACTTATGCTCCTGAAAACAGGTCGTTCAACTGGATGTGACCTCACATTAATAAACGAAAGTGGTCAGGCTGGTGTTTTGACGTTAAATTCTGACTTTTCTAAAATAAAAGATAAGAAGACAATCTATATTATCGACCAGTCACCGACGGGACTTATCGAGCGTAAGTCACTGAATTTGCTTGACTTATGAGTTGGAGAACTGTTGTCATTTCCAAAAGATCAAAGCTTGATATGAGGAATGGCTATCTTGTGGTGAGAACGGAAGATGATGTCAAGAGAATAAATCTTGATGAGATCTCCGTTCTCATTATCGAGAATAGTGCAGTATCAATTACAGGCTGTCTTATTGTGGCTATGTCCGAAAAAAAGATAAAGGTTATATTTTGTGATGAAAAAAGAAATCCCTCATGTGAACTTGTTTCTTATTATGGCAGTCATGATACGTCGGCAAAGATCAAACGGCAGATACAGTGGAGCGATGATATCAAAGCTTGTGCGTGGACTGAGATAGTTGCTGAAAAAATACGCAAGCAAGCCGAGTTTCTCGAAGAACTTGGAAAATCAAACGAAGCTGAGATGTTGCAAGGATATGTTGAAGAACTTGAAGTTGGTGATGTCACCAACAGAGAGGGTCACGCAGCAAAGGTATACTTTAATACTTTATTTGGTAAAGATTTTACACGTAGCCGTAATTGCATAATTAATGCCGCTCTGAATTATGGATATAGTTTAATACTTTCTTGTATAAACAGAGAGGTGACAGCTCATGGTTATATAACTCAGTTAGGGCTGTTTCACAGTAATATGTTCAATCAGTTCAATCTTTCATGTGACCTCATGGAACCTTTCCGTATAATTATAGACCGATGGGTATATAAAAATACACCTACTGTATTTGGTAAAGAGGAAAAACATACTATAGTGTCTTTGCTCAGTACAACCGTGATGATAAATGAAAGTGAGCAGTATTTGTCAAATGCAATGCGTTTTTATTGCAGAAGTGTTTTTGAGGCACTCAACGATAATGACGTTTCGAAAATTAGTTTTTATTCATTAAAATAGTTAGAGAGGTGAATGATGAGCTATAGATTTATGAGAATGTTTATATTCTTTGACCTGCCTGTTATTACCACTGAGAACAGAAGAAACTATGCACGTTTCAGAAAATGTCTCATTAAAAATGGCTTTATCATGATGCAGGAGTCTGTTTATTGTAAAATGGTGATTAATCAGACCGCGGCTAACACTGTCATGAGCAATATCAAAAGCAATAAACCTCCTGACGGACTTGTGCAGGTGCTAAATGTTACTGAAAAGCAATTTGAGAAAATGGAGTTTATAACAGGCAGCTTCAAAAGCGATATAGTTGACAGTGATGAAAGATTGGTGATTTTATGACTATTGCATATCCAGCTTTCAATTTATACTGTGAGCTAGAAGAAAGCACGGTTTTGAATTTAGTAATTGAAAATCAGCAGATATTCAGTGATGTAATATCCGATATATATGATCAGTGTTCAGGCGAAAGTGGCAGACTGATTTTGTCGGAAAATAATGAACCGCTTGAATTAAGAAAGCGTGCAGAGCTTATAACTCAGATAATACCTTTTGAAATAAATCAGCGTGATCTTGTAAATAAGCTGTATGCTGAGATAAAAAATGTATCGGTAAATGAACGTTTCTATCAGCATACTCAAAAGCTTATGGCTGATATAGCTTTGTATATTTACATGATAACTGAGTCAGCTGATAATGAAATAGAAATTGATGTTCCACAGGACATAAGCGGTATACTTAAAGCTTTTGGTGTACGTTTTTATGATAAAAAAATGGAACTTTCAGAAAAGATCATAGAATATATGACTGCTGTAAACAAATTTAAAGGAGAGCGTGTATTTTTCTTTGTTAATCTTCGAAGTTATCTGACGGACCGGCAAACTGAGCTTTTATACAAAGACATGCTGCTAAGAAAATTTAAAGTGATCTGTATTGAAAATAATGAACACACGCACCTTGAATATTCAAAAACTTTGATAATAGACAAGGATATGTGCGTTATCTGAATTTTGTTGACTTTTTATATTTGTATGCTATAATATAATTACTGCCTAATATAAAATGCACTGATGAGTAGTGTCATTATCTTAAATTTGAGGTTTGAGAGTAGTGTAATTTTATAGGGTAGTAAAACTGATATGTATTAG
>NZ_QTYG01000057.1:0-14368 GCF_003462045.1 Ruminococcus sp. AM31-15AC
GTCAGTTGTTTCAATTATTTTTTCAATTTCCACTGGAAATTTTAATTGATATGGTGTATAATATTCTTGTGGTTGGTTATTCATGATACTTTAATTATACCACAAAAAAGACTGCTGTCTTGCTTTTTGGCAAGATCGCAGCCTTTTTTCTTGGGAACTTTTTTTACAGCCCCTTTTTTGTATAAAAAAAATTATATTAAAAACGCACAAACCATGCAGGGGACGAGCCCCTATATTTTTGCACATAAAAAGCCCTGCCGAAGCAGAGCTTTTCTTTTTTACTGGTTATATATCTCTTTTCTGAGAAGTGCTTTGCAGGCTTCAAAATCCACTTCGAGAATTGATTGACCGTCAGATGATGTGCCATATGAATAGGAATCATCATCAGGTATTCTCATGGACTTTATCTCGTAATTCATGGAGAATATCGCCTTATAGGTAAGAGCAAAAAGCTGTGTCTGGGACATATTGGTTGTAAGATGTGACATTGACGCTTTTGCAAATTTGTCTATAGTCAGCGGATCTGAGCTTTTCGCCTTTTCGATTATCTTTGTGATAACTGTTCTCTGGCGTTCTGTTCGCTGGAAATCTGCGTTGCCAACATATCTAAGTCTTGCATAGGCAAGTGCCTGATTGCCGTTTACATGGAGCTTCTTTCCGCCCTTATCAAGATAGTCTGTACCCTTTTTATTGCCAAGAAGCTTGTTTTGCTCTGCCATTGGAGGCTTCATACCCTCGGCCTCTTCATCGGAAATGTCAAGCTCGATACCGCCAACTGCGTCAACGATATCAACGAATGACAGAAAGTCGATATAAACATAATCGTCAACGGCAATATCAAAATTATACTCTATGGTATCCATAAGAAGCTCTGCACCGCCGTAAACATACGCCGCATTGAGCTTTGACCATGTGTCTATATCATTTCCGTCAGCGTCAACGCCCTTGATATTCACATACATATCACGCATGAAAGAGGTCATTGTTATCTCTTTTGTGGTGCTGTTAATGGAGAGAAGTATCATAGAGTCTGTTCTGCCACGCTCGTCAGCGTTTCTTGTATCAGAGCCTATAAGCAGGATATTTCGTACATCAGAGCTGTTCATGGAAGCATCTGTGTTCGTTCGCTGACCTCTTTCCACCTTGTTCACCATGCCTATGTATCGCCATATAAGCACGTTCGCCAATATGAAAACCACCAAAAGTATGATGATAAGCACCTTGAAAAAGGTTTTTATAGGGTGTCTTTTTTTATTTTCCACTTTGTTTTTACCTTTTTTGTTCGTCTGACCGTTACGGCTTTTATTGTTTTTCCCAAATTGCAGGTCATTATTTCGTCTTTGGGCTGAGGTCTTGTTGCTTTTTGCTGACTTGCCAGAACCTCTCTGCTTGCTCTGCCCGTTCTGCGGACGTGACGTTTGTCTGCTCTGTGTCTGCCGTCTTGGAGTGCTTTCTCTGTATGAGCCTGAGTGATCTGATGATGAACGGCTTCCCTGCCCGTATGGCTGAGCTGTACCCTGTGTATGATCATCAGGGTAGCCAGCGTCATAGTAATCGTCAAAGTCGTTCACGCCCTCGTCTATTTGCTGAACACGCTGTCCGCCCGCACCGCTTATGCGATTGAACTCGTCAAGCTGTCGCTGATATTCCTGTTCGTAGTAGTCCTGAGGCTTATTATCGTTTGTGTAGTTTTGTTGTCTGTCTTTATTAGCCACCTGACTGCACCTCCGTTCATTTTTACAATACCAATATTATAGTACATATCAGGCTTATTGTCAATGACAGAAAAAAAGGCGGAGCTTTTTCCAGCGTCCGCCTTTTTATTTTTACGTTGTTGTGGAGAAGCGGGCGAACACTGTTCGCCCCTACAAGCCAATGCCGTCTTTATGGGCATTTGCAGGTCTACACATAGCCTTATTTTATTCTGCTGCTTCTTAGGGCGTTGAGGATAGCTATTACGGCTACGCCAACGTCTGCGAAAACCGCAAGCCACATTCCTGCAAGTCCCAATGCACCGAATATAAGCACAAGGGCTTTTACTCCAAGGGCAAAAATTATATTCTCTCTTACTATTGTCATAGTCTTTCGGGATATCTTTACTGCGTCTGCTATGCTTGACGGATCGTCATTCATAAGCACAACGTCTGCGGCTTCAATGGCGATATCTGAGCCTAAGCCACCCATTGCGATACCGATATCGGCTCTTGCAATAACAGGTGCGTCATTTATTCCGTCCCCAGCGAATGCAACAAGTCTGCGGTCGGGGTCTTTTATAAGCTGTTCGACCTTTTCAACCTTGTTTTCAGGGAGAAGCTCACTGAAGAATGTTTTTATGCCCACTTTCTTTGCCACCTTTTCGGCGGTATCTTTCTTATCGCCTGTGAGGAGGACAGTTTCGACCCCAAGCTCTCTAAGTCTTGAAACGGCTGTGGCAGAGGTTTCTTTTATCTCGTCGCCTAAGAGTATCTCGCCTATGAACTTGCCGTCAAGGGCAACATAAACTGCCGTTGCGGAGTCTTCTGAGCTTTGTGCGGCGATACCGTTTGTTTCAAGAAGCGCTTTCTTTCCGCAAAGTATCTCCTTGGCGTCAAGCTTTGCTCTTACACCGTTTCCTGCTATCTCTTCAACATCAGAAAGTCTTGCACCGTCTATTTCCTTGCCGTATCTCTGCACTATGGAGATACCGATAGGGTGAGTTGACATACTTTCTGCATATGCGGCGGCTTCAAGGAGGATATCCTGTGAAACGTCCTGTGGGTTTACGCTGAGGACAGTGAACTTGCCCTTTGTGAGCGTACCTGTTTTATCAACTGCGAGAGTTTTGCACTTAGCCATTGTTTCGAGATTTTTTGCACCCTTTATAAGTATTCCCTTTTTAGATGCTCCGCCTATTCCTGCAAAGAAAGAAAGAGGCACCGAGATAACAAGTGCACATGGGCAGGATATTACAAGGAACAGAAGTCCTCTATAAAGCCATTTTGAGAACTGGTCAAAACCCAGAATGAAGCTTGGTATAAACACGAGTGCAAGTGCAGCAATTACTACCGCAGGGGTATAAACTCTTGCAAAACGTGTGATGAACTTTTCGGTCTTGGCTTTTCTTTCGCTGGAGTTTTGCACCATATCGAGAATTTTCGACACCGCAGACTCGTGGAAGGTATTTGTGACCCGAACTTTGAGAAGTCCTCTCAGGTTTGTTGAGCCACTGAGGACGCTGTCCCCTGCTTTGACCTCGACCGGAAGAAACTCACCAGTAAGTGCTGATGTATCAAGCTCTGATTCGCCTTCTGTTACGATACCGTCAAGAGGTATTCTCTCGCCTGTTTTTACGGCGATCATCTCGTCCTTGAGGATATCCTCAGGAGGAAGCTCGTATGTTTTGCCGTTTCTTACAACTGTTACAGACTCAGGCTTAAGCTCCATAAGCTTTGTGATAGATTTTCTTGACTTCTCTACTGCGATAGTCTGGAAAAGCTCGCCCACCTGGAAGAACAGCATAACGGCTGCACCCTCACGGAAATCTTTAAGTGCAAATGCGCCAACTGTTGCGATAGTCATGAGCAGTGATTCATCAAAAGCCTCGCCTTTAACAAGGTTTCTTACAGCGGCGATAACAACGTCAAGACCTGCAATAAGGTAAGCGGCTATTGCAAGGCCTGCACTGAGATACTCACATACAGTGCCGCTTCCAAGCTTATCCAAAAGCATTGATGCGATAAAGAACACGATAGCCACAGAAAGCTTGACTATCTCGCCCTTATGGTCATTCACAGGCTCTTCCTCTGCTGTCTGAGCACCATAATCCTTAACAGTAACGTCAGGCTCAAGCTGATGGACGGTATCTTCTATCATGATACGAAGGTCAGGGTTTGAGCCATCGGTCTTGACAGTAAGCTTTTTGCTGATAAAATCAACGTTTGATGAAACAACGCCTGCAAGCTCGCCCACACGGTTTGCTATCTTTTCACCGCAGTTAGGGCAATCGAGATCCTCCAGCTTCAAATAGAGAGTTTTCTCAACGCAATCGCCAAGCTCTTTCACGCTGACGTCAGGTTCAAGCTTATGGACGACGTTTTCTATCTGGGTAAAGAGGGCGTTTTTATCGCCGTCAAAATCAACTGTGAGCTTTTTATTGATAAAATCAAGGTTAGAGCTTTTAACGCCTGAAAGCTCGCCCACACGTTTCTCGATCTTTTCCGCACAATGAGGACAATCGAGTTCCTTAAGAAGCAAAGTCATTTTACTCATTTCACATTCTCCTATACTACAAAAAAACAGATCACTTTCTTTACTCGCTGATATGCTCGATACCCATATTGAGTATGATAGCGACGTGTTCATCGGAAACTGAATAATAAACTGTTTTTCCCTCACGTCTATACTTCACAAGTCTGGCCTGCTTTAGCACTCTCAGCTGATGCGAGATAGCGGACTGTGACATTTCCAACAGCTCGGCTATATCGCACACGCACATTTCGTCCTTTATAAGGGTAAAGAGTATTTTCACTCTTGTTTGGTCGCCAAGGACTTTGAAAAGCTCTGCCACGTCATATATCTCCTCCTCAACGGGCATTGTTTTCCCTATTTCCTCCATTTTCTCTATATTCTTTCCTCCGCACTGTTTATGCTCATGCTTTACTGTATTCTCGCTCATTTATTTTCGCGCTCCTTTTCTTATTATTGTTTTAGTATATTCGATATGGGTCATTTCAATTCATCATATGAATAACTGTTCATATGTTTATTATATCATATATTCATGTTTTGTCAAGGGGGGATTTGAAATTTTTTTGATTTAAGTTATTGGGGGTATTTTGTTTACATGGTACTGGTTGCATACCATGCGGGCGAGTTTGCTGTGCCGCAAAATCGCTTCGCTCTTTGCGGATTTACGTTTGCTTGGGGAAAGGGGAGGCGGTGCAGATTTTTGTGCTCCGATACAACTTTCATATAAAGCACCTCTTTTGCGTGCTTTCTTTACTTTAATCTGCACCTTGTCGGCTTACGCCGAATGAGGCTCTGCCTCATGCTCCGCTTAGGGCTTTGCCCTAAGAACCCACAAGCCCTCTAACGCCGGGCTTGAGCCTGCGTTTTATCTCTCGCTACGCTCCGTGTTGGGGCACAACTCTGGTCAGCTTTGCCCATTCCTAATTCCTCATTCCTAATTCCTGATTTCTCACTCCTCACTTTTTACACCTGTATTTAAACTTGACAAGTGTCTAAAAAAATGTTACTATACTATAGTAATAAAACTTATATGCAAATTCTCGGTCCTATCGGAAAGGAAATGATACTATGTCAAAATCTGTTGAGATCCAATCTCAGGATCTAACCAAAAGATACACCCTCGGCGAGGAGATCTTCAACTCCGTTTCACACGGTGCAGGCGGTCTGCTATCCATTGCCGGCACTGCCGTTCTTATCGTTCTCGCTGCCATTTACTCCAACGCTTGGGGCGTTGTAAGCTCCGCTATTTTCGGAGCTTCTCTTATCATACTTTACACCATGTCAACCCTTTATCACGCTATCACCAATCCGAAAGCCAAAAAGTTTTTCAGGATAATGGATCACAACACCATTTTCTTCCTCATTGCAGGCACCTACACCCCTATCACCCTTGTGCCTTTGAGAGGTGCGTTTGGCTGGGTGCTTTTCGGAATCGTCTGGGGTGCGGCTATTCTTGGCATTGTGCTTAACTCCATTGACCTTGAAAAGTTCCGCAAGCCTTCTGTTGTATGCTATATCGCAATGGGCTGGGTAGTTATAATCGCTGTTAAGCCTATAATAGAAAAGGTTTATCCGCTGTCATTGTGGTTTATCCTTATAGGCGGACTTTTCTACACTGTGGGCGTTATTTTCTATGTTAAAAAGAGCAAAAAATATTTTCACTCAATATGGCATTTGTTCACCATTGCGGGAAGTGTTTTCCACTACTTTGCGGTGCTCATGATGATAACTCACGAATAAGATAAAAAAATCCCGAGGGCGTTTTGAATGCTCTCGGGATTTTTTTACTCATTTTCTTCGTCGTCATCATTTTCCAATGTATCGATATACTTATTGTATTTCTTTATGGTGTGCTCATGCAGGAGATAGTCGATCACCATAGATACTGCAAAGCCTATAACTACATCTAATACAGCAGAGGAAACGCTGAATTTCGTATCGACAACCAGATCTATAACGGTAAACATGGCTGCAAAGACCAATGAATCAAGAGCATAAAACTTAATTCTGCTCTTTCTGCTCTTTTTGTCCGTACCTGTGTCAAGAGTCTTGCCTGTGAATGATCTCGGTATATCATAAATATGATTTTTACTGTTCACCACCGTATAGGTTATCATCATCACCACAACGCTTATAAGATCAGGCAATGGGTTCTGGTCGGTATACAACCGATACAAAAGCGAGATCAACACGCAGAATATCGACACTATGCCCACTGCCGCAAGGGCTGAATCGTTCGCCTGTTTGACACGCTCGTCAACACCATCTGTTATCTGAGTTTCAAGCTTTTCTTTGTTAAGTTTCATTTGTCATCTTTCCTTTCTTCCTTTTCTGTCCAAAACAGGTCGTTGAGAGTCTTATCCAAAGCGTCGCAGATAGCGACACAAAGCTTTAAGGTCGGGTTATAATTGCCTGATTCTATCATTCCGATAGTTTGTCTTGTTACGCCAACGGCTTTTGCAAGATCCTCTTGGTTCATATCCTTTTCAAGCCTTGCTATTTTCATTTTTTTATTTTTCAAGTTTTGCAGCCGCTCCTTTCTTTTTCGTTGATCATAGTATACATCATATTTTCTAAAATGTCAAGTATATTTTGCATTTTTCTCGATATTTTTTTCATTATGTCATGATTATTTTTATATGACAAGTCAGGGCGGCAAAATTAAAATAGTTCTTAACTGAAATATATGGCGGTTTTTCTATTGCAAAAATGGGGAAAAAGTAGTATAATTACAATGGTAAGTTGTACAAATATGAAAGGAGCATTTTATGCGTAGATCGGGTATTTTAATGCACATATCCTCTCTGCCTAACGATTATGGTATCGGAAAGCTTGGCAAGGAGGCTTATGCTTTTGTGGATTTTCTTGAAAAGGCTCACCAAAAATGTTGGCAGATACTTCCCATATCTCCTACAAGCTATGGTGATTCGCCATATCAGAGCTTTTCTGTTCATGCAGGAAATCCATACTTTATAGACCTTGAAGCTCTGGAAAAAGAGGGTTATCTGAAACCTGCGGAATACAAGGATATTGAGTGGGGCGATGACAAAGGGTCTGTTGACTACGGCAAGATATACGAGGTCATTTTCAAGGTGCTTAGGACGGCACACAAGCGTTTTCGCAAGAAGCCTGAAAAGGCATACTCAAAATTCGTGGTGGAAAACAAAGACTGGATATACGATTACGCTTTGTTTATGTCACTGAAATTTGCCAACAAGGGCAAGGCTTGGTATGAATGGGACGAACCGCTGAAAATGTACAAGCCTAAGGCGATAAAAAGTGCTAGAAAAGAATATGCAAATGATATAGACTTCTGGTGCTTTGTGCAGTATAAATATTTCCAGCAGTGGAAAAAGCTCAAGTCTTATGCCAATGAAAAGGGCATCGAGATAATAGGCGATATCCCCATATATGTGGCATATGACAGTGTTGAGGTGTGGAGTACACCGCAGTATTTCAGCCTTGACAAAGAGAAGAAGCCTGTTGAGGTGGCAGGATGTCCACCTGACGCATTCACGGCAGACGGTCAGCTTTGGGGCAATCCTCTTTACAACTGGGAATACATAGCAAGAGATAAATTCCGCTGGTGGGTAGAGCGTATAAAGGCGGCTTCTAACACCTATGACGTGGTGAGAATAGACCATTTCAGGGGCTTTGAAAGCTATTACTGCATACCATACGGTGCAAAGAACGCCAAAAAGGGCAAGTGGAGAAAAGGTCCTGACATGAGGCTTTTCAAAGAAGTGAGAAAACAGCTTGGGGACGTGAAGATAATCGCAGAGGACTTGGGCTTCCTTACAAAGCACGTTGTAAAAATGCTCAACACAAGCGGATATCCCGGCATGAAGGTGCTGGAGTTCGGCTTTGATTCTGATAATACAAACGGCTATCTGCCCCATAATTTTAAGACCACAAACAGCATTTGCTATACAGGTACGCATGATAACGAAACCATACTTGGCTGGATAAAGAGCTGTGATGAAAAGACCAGAAGCTACTGCAAGGACTATCTTGGAGTTACAAAAGACGAGTTCGTGCCTTGGGCAATGGTAAGACTTTGTTGGTCCAGCGTGTGTGATACAGCTATCGCACAAATGCAGGATATACTTTGCCTTGACGATAAAGCCAGAATGAATACACCGTCAACAGTGGGAGCAAATTGGAAGTGGAGATTGGAAAGCTTTGATAAGCTTGATGATACTTTGGCGGAGAGATTGGCGAAGATAACAGCGGTGTATGGCAGATAGAGCAACGCTCAAGTGAGGAGTGAGGAATGTGCATAGCTTGTCAGAGTTGTGCACAAGCACCGAGCGTAGCGAGCAATAAAGCGCAGGCTCAAGCCCGACGCTAGAGGGCTTGTGGGGTCAAGGGGCAAAGCCCCTGCGGAGTTTGAGGCAGAGCCTCAATAGGCGTAAGCCTACAAGCGGTGCAAAGTAAAACTAAAAAGCACATGAAAGTTTGATACCAGATAAAAGTAATATCGTAGAATTAAATCTGCACCGCTTTTCTATCCCTTAGCGCAACGTAGATCCGCAAAGAGCGACAGCGATTTTGCGGCAGAAGAAAGTTGACCAAAACATTGTAGGGAAACGGCTCAATTTCTGTTTCACAGAAATGCGACATCCCACTCAAAGTGACAAGGTTTAAATTATCCAGAATTTGTGCAGAGCAACATTGTGCGGATAACACAAATGAGATCGCAGTTGAAACGGCGAGGGGTGCGGGACGCCGAGGGCGTCGTCCCCTACGGTGCGGTGGGAAAATTTTCATGGTTATTGAGCCATGTTGTTATCGTTGCTTGTTTCTTCGACGGGCAAACGATGTTCGCCAATACCATACGTTGTGCGGATAATCACAAAGTACAAAATACAATAGAATACATAAAATGTCAGAAAGGATAAAAAACCAATGAACAAAGAACTGTTTTACAGCGAACTTAGTAAAGACCTGAAAAAGAAGTTTGGCACGAGCGTTGAAAAAGCTCTGCCTTGGCAGCTCCACGAAAGCCTGTCGGCTACTGTTATGGAGCTTATTGACAGCGATTGGGAGAACAGCAGAAAGGCTCACCTTGACAGCCGCAGAGCCTGCTATCTCTCTATGGAGTTCCTTATGGGCAGAGCCGTTTATAACAATCTCCTTTGCCTTGGTATCACTGACGAGGTGGACGAGCTTTTGAAGGCTCACGGCAGAAGTCTTAATGACCTTGAAGAAATAGAGGACGCTGCCCTCGGCAACGGTGGTCTTGGCAGACTTGCCGCTTGCTTCCTCGATTCCGCCGCCGCTCATGACCTGCCTTTGGACGGCTACGGAATAAGATACAAGTACGGTCTTTTCAAGCAGAAGATAGTTGACGGCTTCCAAAAGGAAGAGGCTGACAACTGGACTAAGTACGGCGACCCTTGGTCTAAGAGATGCGAAAATGACAAGGTAGTCGTTAAATACGGCGACCAAACCGTTTACGCTGTGCCTTATGATATGCCTGTTATCGGCTTTGGCACTAAAAACGTTGGCACACTCAGACTTTGGCAGGCTGAGAGCGTGGAGGATTTTGACTTCGCTCAGTTCGACTGCGGTAACTATGACGGTGCCGTAAAGGCTAAAAATGACGCTGAGAACATCTCAAAGGTGCTTTACCCTAACGATAACTGTGAAGAGGGCAAGATACTCAGACTTAAACAGGAATATTTCTTCTCCTCCGCTTCTGTGACGGATATTCTCAAAAAGCATTTGGCTAAGTTCGGCACTCTTGACAACCTTGGCGACTATATTACTATCCAGCTTAACGATACTCACCCTGTTATCGCTGTGCCAGAGCTTATAAGACAGCTTTGTGCTGAGCATAGCTATGACTTTGACAAGGCTTTTGAGATCGCCCACAAGGTCTTTAACTACACAAACCACACTATCATGGCTGAGGCTCTTGAAAAGTGGGATTGCAGACTTGTGGAAAAGGTAGTGCCTGAGGTCTACACATATATCCTTATGATAAACGAGCGTTTTATAAAGGATATGTACGCTCTCAAAAAGGACAGAGAATATATCTCTAAGCTTTCTCCTGTTGGCGACGGCATGGTTAAAATGGCGTTTATGGCTATCTATGTTTCAAGCTATATAACGGTGTTGCGGCTATCCACACTGATATACTGAAAAAGGGCGCTCTCAAGGATTGGTATGAGCTTTATCCTGAGAGATTTCAGAACAAGACCAATGGTATCACACAAAGACGTTGGCTTGCACTTTGCAACCCTGAGCTTTCCGCACTTATCACAAAGCTTTTAGGCAATGCAGACTGGGTGAAGAACCTGGACGAGCTTAAAAAGCTTGAAAAATATGCTGATGATGAGGCTGTGCTCAACGAGTTCATGGCTGTTAAGGAGGCTCAGAAGAACCGCCTTGCCGCTTTTGTAAAGGAGCATGACGGTGTTGATATCGACCCGAACACTATTTTTGACATTCAGATCAAGCGTTTGCACGAATACAAGAGGCAGTTCCTTAACGCTTTGTCTATACTTTACATTTACTATGGCATCAAGGACGGCTCTATAAAGGACTTCACACCGACAACATTTATTTTCGGTGCTAAGTCTGCACCGGGATATCGCAGAGCAAAGGCTATCATCAAGCTTATTGGCGAGATAAGCAAGCTTGTGAACGCTGACCCTGACACAAAGGATCTTATCAAGGTGGTTTTCGTACAGAACTACAACGTTTCCTATGCGGAAAAGCTTGTTACTGCGGCTGATGTTTCCGAGCAGATATCTACGGCAGGCACTGAGGCAAGCGGTACAGGCAACATGAAGCTTATGCTCAACGGTGCGGTCACACTGGGAACATATGACGGAGCTAACGTTGAGATAGTTCAGGAGGCAGGCGAAGAGAACAACTACATCTTTGGTGCAAGAGTAGAGGAGCTGGCTGAGATAATGCCAAAGTATGACCCTAGGGAGATACTTTTCTCAAACGACAAGATAAAGCGTGTTCTTGACAAGCTTATTGACGGCAGTCTTTCAGATGGCGGCGTTCCGTCCAACGAGGAGGGCAGCTTCAAGGAGCTTTACAAGGCGCTCACTGACGGTGCAAGCTGGCACGTTCCTGACCACTATTACGTTCTGGGCGACCTTGAAAGCTATGTTCAGGCAAAGCTCAAGGTCAACGCAGACTACAAGGACAAGCTTGCATTCGCTAAGAAGTGCTGGCTGAACATTGCAAATGCAGGAAAGTTCTCTTCTGACAGAACTATCAAGGACTATGCAGAAAACATCTGGAAGATAGAGCCTGTTAAGTTGTAATTGGAAATCAAATTTCTATGCAAATTGAATTTGTTAAGGGTATGACACATGATTTTAAGCTTTTTATACACGAAAATGAACTTATCATAATATTAATTTGCGAAAATATGAACTAAAGCATTAATACACAAAGGACAGGCTCGTTTTTTGACGGGCTTGTCAGTTGATGTAAATATATTCAAGGGATAGATTTACATAAATGGCAGGAGGATAAATGTTAGACACCTTACTTAAACTAGACGGCGACATACTGTTATGGATACAGGACAACCTGCGTGCAGGGTGGCTCGACCCCATAATGAAATTCATAACATATCTTGCAAACGGAGGTGCGTTATGGATAGGCATATGCGTTTTACTTCTCATACTGAAAAAGACCAGAACAACAGGCATCGTGTGTTCATGCTCCCTTGCGGTGACTTTTCTTATAAACAACATCATTCTCAAAAACATTATTGCCAGAACAAGACCTTACGAGGTGGTCGAGGGGCTTAACAGGATAATAGGGGCACAATCGGACTTCTCCTTTCCCTCAGGACATTCGGGAGCTTCCTTTGCAGTGGCGGTGGTAATGTTCATGGAGATGCCGAAAAAATATGGCGTGCCTGCACTTATAGTGGCAACACTCATTGCGTTCTCACGGCTGTATGTTGGTGTACACTATCCATTTGACGTTATCGCAGGCGTTCTAACGGGAACGATATATGCTGTTATCACAGTGGCAATATACAGAAAATTCTTCAAGGACAAGAAACATTCTGAAAAATAAAAGACATTTGACGGGCGGTTTTTGACCGCTCGTTTTTTGTTGCTTTATCATCAAATTCTATTGAAAATCAAGTGGAAATATGCTATCATAGAGATAATAAATATGAAGGAGAAAATCTTATGAAAAAGGTGCTAAAACTATTCTTATGGGTGCTGTGGCTTTCAGCCTTGCTATGGGAGTGGGCTGTGGGACTGGCGAAAACAGCAGTCTGGAAAAAGAAAGCTCAAAGGCTGAGGACAGCAGTTCACAGAATAAGCGCAGACAGCTTCGTGACAAGTCTGACTACGGAAAAGTGATAGCCCTCACTTTTGATGACGGGCCAAATACGGACACCACGCCCCTTGTGCTTGACAAGCTTGAAGAACACGGCATTGTAGCTTCGTTTTTCGTTATCGGAAACAACATCACAGACGAGAGTGCAGAGGTCATGAAGCGTGCTTACAACATGGGCTGTGACATTGAAAACCACTCTCAGAGCCACCCTGACATGACAAAAATGACCGCAGAGGAAATAAAGGCCGAGATAGACTTTACCTCTGACAAGGTGGAAGAGGCTGTTGGCGAACGTCCACAGTTTTTCCGTCCGCCATATATTGCGGTGAACCAGACAATGTTTGACGCTGTGGATATGCCGTTTATATGCGGATACGGCGCAGAGGACTATAACAATGCCATAGGTGTTGAGGAGCGTGTTGAAAAGGTGCTTGCACAGGCTAGGGACGGGGGAATTATCCTGCTTCACGATATGAACGGAAACGTTCAGACAGTTGCAGCCCTTGATAAGATAATCCCTGCCCTCAAAGAACAGGGCTACGAGTTCGTTACCATAACAGAGCTTTTCCACGCAAAGGGAGTTGCCATTGACCCTGACTCCGAGATAATCTACAGCTACGCTGAGCAGACTGAAATGTACGGCTAAAAATGACAAACAAAACCGCCTGAGAGAAATAGCTTCTCAGGCGGTGATTTTTTTTATCAAGTAAATCGTGCCCCAGGCTGATCCTCCGGTGGGATAGGCGCTCCGCAATGAGGACATTCTGTACAAGTGTCTACGACATAGGTATAGCCGCAATATTCGCAGGCTTTTTCCTGAGCTGCGTCAGAACAAGGCTTTGCTTTGGCATATTTTCTCGCCTTTGGATTTATGCCTATCATAAGGCAGGCGTGCAGACACACAAATGCCAGAATGGCGATCGAAGTAAATAGCATAGTCCAATTTACTTTACTCTTCATTACGGTAGGCGTCAGGTCGTCAAATGATGTGCTGATAGCCGAGGACACTGTATAGCGTGTTCTCGCCGTGAGATTTTTCTGCAGCTCGTCATTGAAGCTGTTCGTTACTGATTCTGTCAGAACATCATCTGTATCATTGCCCTGCATACCCTCCCAATACCAATCCTCAAAGCCGTCAGAGGAAGAATAGCCGTCAGGAGTAGAGTAAACTATGAGCCAATGGCTCTCGTCCGCAAAGTGGTTCACATACAGATCATAGGCATAATTTTCAAGGTCTGAATAATTCCCCTGCCAATCGGAATTTTCCACTGTTATGACCGCAGGTGAGATACCGGTGCGGTTATAAAATGCCACCAGAGAGTTTCTAAGCTCTGCGGTGTTGCCAAGGACGTTTGCATTATCCTCCACAACGATTTTATAATCATAGTTCTGGGGAAGCTTATGAGGATGATGATAAGCCTCGGCAAACATAGAAAATGTGAATAAAATAAACGGCAGATAGAAAAGCAGCATAAGAAATCTCAAAGGACTTCTTTTTTCGGTTATGTCATAATCTGCATAGACATAGACAGGTCTGTGATGATCATAATATACATATCTTCTTGCGTCCGGGAAATAGGTGCTTCTTACGTGGCGTGAGCTTCTTCCTGAGCCTCCGTGTGAATGGCTGCTGTGATGCGAGCCTCCGTGTGACCCTCCTCCGTGAGAGCCGCCTCCCGATGAATGTGGCATTTATTATTTACCCCTTTGGTATGATATTAGCATAGTCCAAACTGCTGACTACAGTGGTGACAGGCTATGCTTATTTTGATATAATAAGAAGGTAATGGACTGACGGTCACCCCCTTAG
>NZ_QTYG01000058.1:0-14355 GCF_003462045.1 Ruminococcus sp. AM31-15AC
GCACCCAAAGTAGATTTAACATCGTAATTTATATTATTGCGAATTTGATCAATACCACCATTATTTAATATGAACTCCGATTTAGGATCGATTCTGCCATCCATTACAGTTTTTTCTCCTACAAGTTCACCATCAATATAAGCACCCAAAGTAGATTTAACATCGTAATTTATATTATTGCGAATTTGATCAATACCACCATTATTTAATATGAACTCCGATTTAGGATCGATTCTGCCATCCATTACAGCCTTATTATATTCCTGTTGAACTTTCAGAAAATTACTGTTACTGTTCTCAAATTTATACTGTATATTATTCGGATCAATATCAGATAAAAACTCCTGATCGTCATACCTTGTCGAAATAATATCTCCACTATAGGATATCATTCTATCAGTACTTCCATTAGCAAAATCCACAATGTCTAAATTATCATTAAATTCAACATACTGTAATGCCTCATGAACAAAATCTTTCATAACCTCCGAACCCAATTCATTTGCTCTCCTTTTAAACTCTTCAACAGTTGGAGAATTTTCCCCATTAAAAAGATTCCCTCTTCTCGTGAGAATCCAAAATGTAATTCAATATTCTCATAATTAGAACCATGTTGCACATTTAGAGCAATTGCAAAATCAATAGCATCAGCCACATTTTAGTCAATAGTCACAACATCGGAAATATTTTCATTAATGTCCGAAGTCCAAAAAACAATTGAATCTTTATCTATTCTATATTTTACAAATACTTCATTATTGTATCTCATAAACCACTCCTTTACCCGGTAAAAAATCCAGCAAATATTATTTACATTCGCTTTCATCATCATTTACAAACTCAATTTTGAATGAACTATTCTTATTTTGCTTTCGCACCGCTTTGATAAGTTCAGTCAATTCATTCTTCTCGATATATCCTTGATGTTTTATCCAAGATATACTATTTACTGTTGCATAAAAACCATCTACGCACATTTCCCCACCAAATCTTGCGATATTCTCTTTGTACTCAATATCGACATACCATTTCGTACCTGTAATTTTAATTTCTTTCATTTTTTTATTCCAATCATTTAATAATATTCCCGTTTGAGAAGTTCCTATAAACAAACTCCTTATTAATGAACCAACCTGAGTAGTATGCGTAATCACATTAACTGCAGTAGGCGTATATATTGTGATATTTCCTACATTAGGATTTATTCTTAAAATAGTACGTTCAAAGACATTCCATACACTGGTTGGTCGAATAGTATTTCCGAGTAACGCTTCCACATTCCCTGAAGAATGCATTGTGTAGGAGGAAGAAGCACTATTCCATGCGCTTATTGTAGAAGGATTGGAAACATCCCAATTTGGAAGTTCAATACCCTTCGATGAAAGAGTTGTTTACAAAGTAGATCTTCCCATTTTATCCGCACAATTTGCCGCTATTTGATCTCCGTTACATATACCCTCATCTCCAATTCCAGACCAGAAAGTTGACGAATCAGATTTAAGTGTGAAATTATATTCACTTGCACCGCTTATGGCTGAACGAAATTGAGGATTAGTTGTCCATTGCTTTCCATAATTTCTTAAATCAGCATTTGAAATTCCTTTTACACTACTATAAATAGAACCAATGGAATAAAAACAATTCGATATTGTACTTGTCCAATTTAATATATTTTGAAATGTATTAAAAACTGAATTATCAATATTCCACCATGTGTCAATTATATTTAATGTACTTGAACCAAGAGTTGAAAGTATCGCTATTGAGGCAACAGAAAGACTAGTTATCGTTGCAATTGTTGTAGCAAGGCCTGCAGAAACTCCAAACGTTGTAAGCACAGTGGTTAATAATGGCACAAGAGCCATTCCGCCAGTGGCAACAACAGCAACTATAGCTAATACTGCTCCTATTACAATTGTTACTGTGATGAGAATCTCTTTCCAATGTTTCTTACACCACTCGCCGACCTTTTTGCAGCCGTCTTTGAATTTCTCCCAACCGCTTTTTTCACATTCGGGCTTCATGTAGTAGTACTCGTCGTAAAAATCGTCTTTGCTCTCAATAATAGTCAGAGTTTATACAGTTGTATTTTACTACAACTCCTAATAGTATCTAAAAGCTGTGAGACTTTTTCTTGGTTGCTTGGCATTTTTATTCCTCCGTAAGTAACTAGTTAAAGATTTATCAATGGCATCATTATTTCCCAATATACTTCCATATCGGATACTTCAAGATTTTCTATGTCATCTTCCCCATTGAGGAATAGTGGTACTTTGTAACCCACACATTTATTGTGAGGCAAAACAAAATTGCCATTTGCCTCAAACCATTCATTGAAGAACTCAGACGCCAAGCAAGCGTCATGATATTGCGGTATCTCACTATCATGGAAATTCACAAAGTTTTCCCCAGTGTTAAGAATCTCTCCTGTGCCTGGTTCAAATATCAAGACTACATCTTTTTGCGTATCCAGTGCAAAATTTCTGCCTAACCAATCATATCCGAATACCTGTATATCATTTTTGAATTTAGGGAAAGCTCTCTTGAGTATCTCATTCCACTTTTTTACATCATTTTTATTGTGTATACGATACAAACCATTCAAAAATGTTTCTCCGCCATAAATGTCCATAAATCCAGACATATCGGTCACATTATTTTTGTTTTCAACACCTACAAAATCATAAAATTTCTCAAACATCTCTTTTTACCACCTTATAACATTCCACACCTACACTGCTAAGATTACAATGACTTGATTATTTATTGCTCTAAATCATCAACATACAAAGCGTTGATAAAGTCGGTAAAAGATTTGGCAACATTTGAAATAGTAAAGCAGTCATTTTCGCTATCATACAAATCATGATTAGCAAAATAAACTCCTCCATATTGCTTTTCTGTACCTACATATATGAGAAGCAAATTTCCAAAGGAAGTGCGTGCAATTGGGACATATTCGTTTGGAATGTAATCTTCATCCAAAATATCCTCATATTCAAATGACACTTCATTAAGAGATAAAAACTTTTCAACATCTGTCCCCTGTCTGTTTTCCACTTTCATCATTGGATCTGTCTCAATAAAGTCAGGCGTGAATAACAATTCTGCTGGATAGCCACCATTATTTTTAAGTAAAAAGTTTTTATAATCTTCGGGCAGTTTTACTTTAAAATTATCTTCAAATTTACTTATATCCAAAACATTTATTTTGTTTCCGACTTCTTCTAATTCGATAATGTCCATTTTTAATCCTCCTAATGTTATTTAACATTTCTTAATATTGTTGCACCACCTGAATGGTGAAAACTACTATGTATCTTTGTTTCAACTAAAAGAACATTTCCGTTTACATCAAGAAGTTCATCACCAACTATTAGTTCAGAAATTAATCTCCAATTAAGATCTATTAATCGCCAATGCCAAATTTTTCTCTATATTCCATGTTTGTAGCAAACAACTCGTCAAATGGAACTATTGATTTTGACGCGGTTTCAATGTTAACTTCTTCGGACCAAAGAAACGGATATATCAAAATGGCTTTATCAAATTCCACATTCTTTGCAGATTCTCGCCAATTTGTCCACCTCATTGAACTATAAAATTCATCTATATTCCCCTGAGCGAGCCAGGCAATAAATTCAGAGTATCTTAACTCAAGGTCTTCCCAATCCAAAGTATCAGGAGCAAAATACCACACATCGCCTATGCCCTCATCAAATTTGCCTGAATTGATTGCAAATATACCGCCCACAACATCAGTGGCAACGATAAGCATTTGTTTGACCCTCTCAGGTGTACCGTTGTTAGACAGCAAATTTATTTTAGATATGCCTACCCTATCAGATGTATCACCGCCATAAAGTCTTATCCAATCATCAAATACAACTCCTGATGTGTTCAGCATGACAGCACCCATAGCAGACGCAGAAGTTACTCTAAGCATATCACATATTTTAGCACTGTCTGACCCAGCACTATTAAATATCGTTACCTCTGTCTGTGACGTTTCAAACATTTCCTTGATCTCTAACCACAATTTATTATTTTCCTGCATTTTCATTAACCTCCATTAATCAACAATTATTATTTCAAATGTAGCCCCATCGGGGAGACCCCTTAGTTTATGCCCAATAAAAGAACCTGAACCTCTATTATCGGATCTTTTGATTGCACGAACATGAGCCCCTTTGCCTCCTTCTTTACACATTGCAAAAGGATACTCATCCAAATCCTTACCTGGAACTTTGCTAATTCCCTTTAGTGACGCTTTTCTATTAGACTTTGCTCCACTTCTATTTATTGTAAGTTCCCTCGATTGTCCATTTTTTATTGCATCCTCAATGTGTTTTGCAGACTCTGGATACTTTTCTCTTGATAATGTAATTTCGTAATCTGCGTTATGTACAAGTATTCTAAACTCACCAACATGATAAGTATGAAAATCTTCTACCTCAAAATTATAAACCTTAACAGGTTCTTTTGTCAACTCAACATCAAAATTTTCAACTAAAAGAACATTTCCGTTTACATCAAGGAGTTCATCACCAACTATCAGTTCTCCTGCTTTGATAAAGCCTTGATTTTTTACATAGAACGGGTGGTCGGATGGTCAACAGTTGTAACGACTTCTTCGCTGTTCACAATAAGGTGTCATTTAGATGATAGACCTTCGATACAAATCATATACCTCAGTATCATTGCTTTCCAACAAGTCTTCAAAAGCGTCTACACCATTTTCGTTTAAATAATCCAGTTCATTGTCCGAGATAGGTATTGCAAACAGCCAGTTTACTATATGACCGTCAATAAGATGGCCTTGCAAATCCTCCCAGTATGACGGGATAGTGTAATAAATATGCCTCATTTCTAAGTTTTTATAATAATCATCAATAACATTCATGTTCACCATTCCAGGAGTGTACGAATAATGATCCTTAATAATATTGAACGCACAGGACGCTAATATATTAGGAAAACTTGTGAACTCACTCGTGCACATACCTATAAATTCCACCCTGATTTCTCTTCCTTGTCTATCCACAATTTCTATTGGATACTCTGACAAACCAATAGTTGAATATGTTGTAAGGCCAACATCTGGCCTATTTTCACCAATGTATATATCGATCTTATGACTTTCGGTTTCATCAGAATATGAAATAACCTTCGGTGTTAGTTTTACGGCCTCGTGAATGATTTTAAAAATCTCTTTTTTGTTTTGCATATTTTCCATATTTCACCTCCAAAAATTTATGTTGTTATATACATACTTTAAATACCAACTGATGCAATAATAGTTATTTAACTACCAATTCAAGCTTATGACAAATAAGCTAAAATCATGGTCCTAAATATTGATCTGTCATATCTTCACAAGAATGACTTCTATTTGAACTTGGAAGTTCTGGGCGATAGTGGGACGAATCATTGTGTTCATCTAAAAACTGTTTTCTGTCTATACCACGTTCCTGTGCACTTGCTCGATGTTTTCTAAACTCATAACCAGGTTTATGCCCCATATTCCAAGGCTCATTGGGGTTAATTGGTTTTCCTGTTTTAGGATCACGAACAATTTCATCAGGAGAATTCGCCTTTGCTTCTTCCCATGTTTTATCCCTAACGCCTTTACGATAACCCGATGGACGTTTATATGCATCCCCTGCATTATGTACAAGTATGCGAAAGCCACCAACATAATAAGTATGAAAATCTTCAACTTGAAAATTGTATACAACAGTAGGTTTTTTGTCAACTCAATTGCCAAATTTTCAATTAAAAGTATGTTACCGTTAGAATCAAGGAGCTCATCATTAATTTTAAGTTCACCTGCATTGATAAAGCCCTTATCTTTTACATAGAACGGGTGGTCAACTGATATATATTAAAATTATTATCTAATACCCGAAACAATCTCAGCCAGAAAATTCCACCATTTGTATAAATCATCAAATTCGCGAATATAATAGTTTCCAAGATATTTCGGATTACACATAACAATCAGTTTTTGAGCGGAAAGATCGGACAATTTATTTTCATTTTCATATTCTTCAAGTATACTGTATATTCTATCGGCATCTTTTATATAACCATTACTTAATAGATAGTCATGTAATTTAAGTAATTTATCTTTCATTTTAGATTTACCTCTCAATCGCACCATTGTATTTTCCACCGTCAGTAACAACTTGCCAACCGCCACCGCTCCTCGGTATACCATCATCAGCAATAACTGTCCAATCAGGTTGTGCAGCTACCTTTCCCTCAAGCAAAATCTGCGATCTTGTTAGTTGCACTGTGCTTTCAGCCATCGCAGTATTATTCGGCGGCAGTGCCAAGTTATTAATTCTTTCTGTAGGAGTTACACCTGCAGATTCTCTTGTAACAAATACTCCAGATGCTTCTCCGGCATTTGATTCCGTAATCGTAAATGTTTCCCCTTCGAAACCTTCTCTTTTATAAATAGGTCCATCAAACGAATCTATAAGATTCTGAGCTGCTCGCTCATCTAATCCTCGTTCTTTTAATATATCCTTTACTTCCGATTGTGTAAGTTCAGTATACTTATCTGGTTCTAAGGAAGCGTAATTCTTTCCCGCATTATGCACCAACACGCCCAATGTACAAACATGATAAGTATGGAAATCCTCCACCTGAAAATTGTAAACCTTTAATTTTCAGCCCATTCAATATTATCTGGCATTTCACGTTTATAAAAAAATTTTTTGGCTGCCTCGAAAGCTTTATTTACTGAGATAATTGAATCTCTGCTGATTTCAATTTCTTCCTCAGGTGTATTAGTATAAAAAATACAATATTCATTGGTCTGACCGGTTTGGCAACCAACTGACTGAAAACCGAGTGATTCCCCATCTGGGAAATAAGTGATGTTCGCCATTTCTTTGTTTACCAATATCACTAAACAAGGATTATCTTGAGTATCATTAGTGATCCAAAACTCGTTGACATCATTGCCATACCTTTTTTGTAATATTTCCGAAAATTCAGAAATATTATTTGCATATTCAGTTCCACCAAAATGTTTTATTCTCATTTGATTGCCTTATTTTCTCCTTATTTGATTTTCTTAACAGTGCCATTCCCAATATTTCCTTATAATTTTCATCAGGTTCTGTTAAAGTTCAAACACTTTTGCATTTTGTGCCTTATAAGAAAATTTTTATGTCCATACTCACATACTTATTAACGGAATGCTTTTTACAAAGTTTCTTTATTTTTATTAGTTCGGCAATATTTTTTTAGATAATAAAAATCAGAAATATTATCAAAACCATTAACTTCAGCAAGCACGTCACAAACACATGAGATTTTTTTCTAACAATGCCTCTCTGTCCATTTCTTCCTCTACCTGCTCCGCAGTTTCAGCATATGAGCCTAGCAAGTTATTTAAAAATTCACGGTCCGTTATCCGGTCGTGCTCGTAAATAACAGTCGCTATCCCGCTCTTATTCAGCTCCTAATTAATAGACAGTATCGCCTTGACACCCTGCTCATCAACATAATCACACTCATATAAATAATTACCCTCCAACACTATCTTCTTGATCTCAGACAGTGACATATCCCTATATTTTCTTACGATTTTTGCTATAGCTGCATTAAAATCATTTTTTGCAGCCTTTATTCCTATAAGTCCCATAATCTTCTCCTTTTTAATCTACAAAATGATATCATCAATAATCTTGACATACAACCACTTTATTTCCACATTTTGAACATTTAAAAACAAATGCAGCAGTTTCATATCCTAAATCCGCCCAAAGTGCTTCGTAACTTTCAACATTATTCTTTAGTTCATCAATCAAAAGTTCTTTTAGTAAAGACAATCCATCACCGTTTGTAGAATTTTTGATAAAATCTTCCCTTTCCCACTCACCTATATATGTCATATAATCATCACAGCAAACAGGCCAATCGTTATTTTGAATCCAAGGTACAGGTGGACAAAAACTCAATTCAGTTACTTTTTCATTTTGTTTTTTTACAACTCTGTCTGCTATATAGCTAGGAATATCTACACTTACTTTTCGTTTATCAAAGCAATTGAGACATATAGATACAAGATTGTCATCTCTGTCAAAAAAAGATCCTTCAAGACAATGTTCAGAACTTCCACAAAACTGACATGGTGTTTCTGTGAAGTATCCATTCTTTAAGACATCACTAAAATACTTATAATTATTCATTTATTTCCACCTTCCCGAATCCCACTCATTTTTCCAATAATTTTTCTTTTGCTGACGCCATTGAGCACGATTAATTTTACTTCCTTCATTATAGTGAGGGCGATTTTTTTATAATTACCACTTAGTCGATGATCAGTTTGAGCTTTTTCATAAAATGGTCCATTGGGATTTTGATTATCATGATGTATTTCAATTTATAACTAGGTGAATTAGTTTGGAATCTTCTCTTATATATGTTTCAAGGACAGTTTTAGGAGAAGTTTTCATTGTTTCAGGGTCTGTTGAAATGACTTTATCTCCTGACTTTATCGTTTCTATGGCAACCATTCCGGCAACCGCCATTACAAGCGTTCCCGCCACAAAACATGACGGTTTAACTCCTGCACTGTTAGCTGCCTTGTTAAATCCGCTGTTCATTCCGCCGGTGAAAACAGCTACACTTGCTATAGTCGTCTGAGCTATATTGTATATAGAACTCTCATGCAAAGCCGCATTAAAGTCACTAAACCAGTTGTCACCAAACAATATCTTTGAACCTAATGCGAGAGTGTCAAAGCCTCCCATTACAAATGTGATAGCTCCACTGATTTGCGTTCAATAATAAAGCCTAAGTTCATAAATAAAAACTAGATTCACTCATCATCTTCTAATAATGCTTCTCTATCCATTTCTTCCTCAACTTGCTCTTCTGTCTGCTTGTATGATACAAGTAAATTATTCAGATATTCTTCACTTGTTAGCTTTCCCTCTACATAAATATAGCTATTTATTCCTTCTTTGAACAAATCTTTTTTTACGTGTAAAAGTGTCTTTATTCCGTTTGCACGTATAATATCACACTTATACACATAATCGTTGTTTGAAACAATTTGTTTGATTTGTGAAATGGGTAATTCTTGATATTTACGTATAATTTTAGCCATAGTAGCTGTGAATACTGAACTCTCCAGTTTTAAGCCTACAGTTCTCATAGTAATCTCCTTAAAAATCAATTATTGTTTTAATGGGTTCTCCTTGCAAACTATTACGGAAATTGCCACCAAGCCAGCCATTAAAATGTTCATTAAAAGTGGCAGTATATATTATCTCTCCCTTATCAGCTAAGTGAGGATATTTGGATACGCTATAAGAATGGTGCCCTTGTATAGTTTTCCCACTATGCTTTGGACGTTTACCTTTAAGAATATCAGCCTTTTGTTTAGGTGACCAGTCCGAGTACCATTTTGACCATTTTGAAGCCGGACTCGTTCCTGTTTCCAAAACTTATTTACACCATTTCGATGTTTGGTAGCCATCTTTTCATTCCAACGTAATGTTTTATATTCATCTTTAGTTATTGTTCTATCTCTAACCTTAGATTCTAACCTTGACTTTTCTTTGGCACTAATCTGCTTATATTTATAGGAATGTTCCCGAGTGTCCAAGCCCTTAGTACGTTCAGCCATTATTTCCTTAGGCGATTGATTATAATCAGCATTATGCACCAACACATAAAAACAACCAACATGATAAGTATGGTAATCCTCTACTTGAAAATTATACACCATTGGAAACTTTGAGTTATCTGCGTAACTAATATCTAATCACTGTTACATAATTCCCACATATCCATAAACAAAGCTTTTCCCACAGTCATTTGGTTAGTTTCTTCTCTGTCTTTAAACTTTTTTATACCTGGATATACTTCGTCCATATCATTAATATATAATCTTGAATAACCTTTTTCTGTGAGAAAATTGCAAATCGTTTCATCAACATCAAATTGCTTTTTACTATACGGCTCATTCCTGAATCCATCAAGATATAAATCCATTCCGTCAGTATCAGGATTGGCAATAGAAAATTCATCTTGAAGGTAGAAATACTTAACTATCTTGTTTATTTGCAGTAGCGAAACATATTCAATTTCACCTTCTGAAAAAGAACACCTATTTACAACAATTCTAATCTCTGAAGAAGGCTCGTTTGAATCAAAAAACTTCTCAACATTTTCAGATTTGGTCTTTATTTTTTCCAATAGTTCATCAAGAAAATCAACTGTGTCCCTGCACTTTGAAATAAATAATTCTGTATTTCCGTTTATGTATATATCTTCTATCGCTTTTTTTATATCATTTTGCATAAAATATTACCTCGTTATATCATTACTTTACTATTAAATCGTGTTGACCCGATGTATCAGCAGGTTTTGTATTATTAAAATCAAAATCTACCCCTCTTAAAGTCCTTAGCAGGAGAATATTTTCTACCAAAATTATGTACCAGCACACAAAAGAAGTCAACACGGTAGGTGTGAAATATTTTAATTAGACGTCTTTACTGTAATATTTTTTTGCATCACTTAGGCTGACCTTTTTGATATAACGTAACTGCCACTCCTTCCTCGCCCATAATTTCTTCGCCAATTGCTACTACGATATCTCTGCTTGGGAAAAGCGAATTAACTCTGAGTTGCCAAAAATACTGAATTGCCTTTGCAAACTCCTCAATATAGTCACCTGAACTATTTATAACGTCACATTCTTTGACTAAACTTTGCAATGACCAACTATTGACGAACATCTCAATATCTTTAGTATTTTTATAAAGTTTCCTTAATTCCATGATATTTCCATTATAGAACTCAGAAATAAATATACAATCATCAACTTCAATGATCTCTGGACAAAACAAACTAGCAAAACTAATTGCCGTTTCAATATCGTATGAATTAGCAACATGATTTATTAAAGACCTGCCCTGTATTTTAGAGAAATCATGTAGTATCCTCTCATCAACTATGCTTTTATATATTTTCATTTTAATCACCGATTTTCTAATAATTCTCTTGGAACAGGACCAATTAAATTCATATCACGTGGATATAAGTGCCCGTTCGGAGCAATATCATAGCCTCTTGCTTTGACTCTCTTTGTAGAAATATCCAAATTTAATCTACCATCCGCCCCATAAACCAATTTATGTCCACTCTCTGTATTCACATAGGTATTCGGCTGGCCTTCAAGAGGTCTTGAACCTCCACTTCTTCCACCAGTTCTTATTGTTCCATCATATTTAGTTTCCTTGATTTTTTGAATATTCAGATCAGATGTATTTTGTGTACGAGGATTTGCATAATCATTTGCATTATGCACCAACACTCCAAAACCACTAACATGATAAGTATGGAAATCTTCTACCCCAAAATTATAAACCTTAACAGGTTCGTCTGTCAACTCGACATCAAAATTTTCAACTAAAAGAATGTTTCCGTTTACATCAAGAAGTTTATCGCCAACAAGCAGCTTACCAGCCTCAACAAACCCTCTACATTGTACATAAAACGGGTGCGTTTCAGTTGAAGCAAGTACACTTACAGTTCAAATCGGTGTACCTGCAAAATCGTTGATAAAAATGTTCTGTAAATAGTAATTATATTATATTTTCAAAGGATTCTAAAGGTCCGTATAATGTATCTTCATAATACAATAGAACAATATTGTTATTTACAATAAGAAGCACATCTGAAGGATAACAAAAATCCGACCATTTTTCACAAAAAATAGATGCTGTAATGCTTATTGCTGAAGTATGATCATATAACAATGTTACTTTGTCTGAAATACTTTTTTCGAATAAACTCATTAATTTTTGTTGAGTTACTCTCTCCATTGATTCATCGCCCCAACCACAGTCACCTATGAAAACAGTCAGTTTATGATCAATCATCATTTGAACATATGAACTTTTTTGAAGTATTTCATTATCGCATATACTATTCCAAATTTCAACTGCTTTGTTTTCATTAACAACATTCATTTCTGATAGCTGCTTTGGAGAGAATAGCGCATAATTTTCGCTTGTATATCTCCAAGCATATTTAAATTCTTTTATATCCATATCTATTCCTCCCAAAATATATGTCCTGCAGAGCCATTATGTTTTCCCTTTGCCCAATCATGATAACAAATATGTGGCATGTTATATTCATTATCAATAGGGTGAATTTGATAATTAGATTTTGGCGCATTTGTTGCATATGTTTCTGCTTTAGGCAAATCAGGCATTGCTTCATTTATAAGTTGTTCCGCTTGCTGTCTATTTGAAGCAATATAATTGTTTCCTTTTTTCTAGCAGATCTTAATTCTTTAACTGCTTGTTTCCAAGAAGGAGAGCCTGGTTTATCAACAATGGGAATTTTTTCTTCTCCCTTGGCGGTACGGACAGTCTTTGTTTTATATTCATTACTTGCATTATGCACCAACACGCCTAATCCGCCAGCATAATAAGTATGGAAATCCTCCACCTGAAAATTATACACCATAACAGGTTTATCTGTCAACTCGACATTAAATTTTTCAACTAAAAGAATGTTTTTGTTTGAGTCAAGCAATTCATCACCGACTGCAAGTTCTCCTGCGTTGACAAAGCCACGATCATTCACATAAAACGGGTGAGTTTCAGTCGTTATGATCTCTTTGCCGTTGATCACCAAATGAATAAGCTTAGAATCTTCTCTTATGTAGGTTTCAAGAACTGTTTTCTCGGCAATTTCAAAGGTTTCAGGGTCTGTTGAAATGACGTTAGCCTTATACTACACTGTCACGAAATGGATCAATATAGTTAAATTCAGTTTCTTCAAATATATTTTCTAATGCTTCTAAGCCATTTTCTTTTTTATATCGTAATTCTTCCTCAGTTATTGGTATAAGCCATAAAAACCTAATATTCATAGATTTAGTTTCTAACCACTCAAGTTCTGGTCCGTATAAGTAAGGCAATGAAATTAAACCATGGTCACATCTAGATTTTTCGTACCAAGCACAGCCAAAATTAACCGTGTGTCCTAAACCAAGCATATTTCCGCTAGCATAATAATGTGCTATAGCTACAAGCAAATTAATTAAAAAGTTATTCTCGGTTGGAGCTAGTATAAATAATTCTAATCCTTGCTCTTTGTCTTTCCCTGACATCCCGCAAGTTGCATATATCCATGAATTTCTTTTTTCATTGGGTTTAAATTTCAGCACTTTAAAAAATGGCAACAAATTATGAATAGGTTCTTTATCATTAAAAATATACTCTGTGCACTCACCCCAATTTATTAGATAATGTTCTTCAATCTTTTTTATCAAGTCCATACTTTTTCTTCATCTCCTTTGAATAATGTGACATTCGTCCACCTTGCGAATTCTGTTCTAACCTAGTTGCTGGCTTCATCCGACTACGATCTTGTGCACTTGCCCTTCGTTCACTGGCGGTCATTTGATAACCTGGCTTTTCACCTGTACTAGGGTCTCCTTCATAATATCGTTTAACCAATGGGGGATCATGATCTGGAGAACCACCCACAACCTGCCGGTCTTTCTTCGTTGGAGTATTGCCATAATGTTTTCTTCTATTATATGGTTCAGTAGGCTTAGCATAATCATCGCCAGCATTATGCACCAACACACCAAAACCACTAACGTGATATGTATGGTAATCCTCTACTTGAAAATTATACACCGTAACAGGCTTGCCTGTCAATTCGACATCAAAATTTTCAACCAAAAGAATGTTTTTGTTTGAGTCAAGCAATTCATCACCGACTGCAAGTTCTCCTGCTTTGATAAAGCCTTGATTTTTTACATAGAACGGGTGGTCAACAGTTGTAACAATCTCTTCGCCGTTGATCACCAAATGAATAAGCTTAGAATCTTCTCATATATAGGTTCAAAACGCAAGTTAGAAAATAGATAATAGTATGGTTTCAGAATCTTCTAATTCAACTCGAATATGTTTACTATCAATTTGATCTATTTTGCTCACCCACATTGTTTCTTCATCGGTGTCTCTTCCCCAAATTTTCCATTGATTTGATGATTTGTGATCGGTGGAAAATTCCTCAAATGGATCTCTTAAATAATAAATAATCACACCTTCTCCACCAACAGCACAGTATGTCTCATCGTCTGAAATCAAAGCAACATCTGGATCGCCATAGAATTCACCAATTAAAATTAATTGAGATGTTGCTTTTAATTTGAGAAATACTTTTTCATATTCATTTAGTATAAGATAATTATTACTTTCTGCCATTTGTTTCATTTCAACAATCACCTTAATCAATATTATTAAAATGTGTCAACTGATTATATTCAGATTCGAAATACCTATCTGTTTCAAT
>NZ_QTYG01000059.1:0-13614 GCF_003462045.1 Ruminococcus sp. AM31-15AC
AGAAGAAGATATGTTTTTGCGCCATCTCTTTTTTTACATATTCAACTACTTTCACCAGTGTAATAGGAGGAGTGTTTTTGCGCCATCTCTTTTTTTACATATTCAACTACTTTCACCAGTGTAATAGGAGGAGTAGAATATAATACTAAGTCAAATTTCACTTTAGAGAAATACTCTTTTATTGCAGACAAATATTGACTTTCAACCCTAACTGTAGAAATGCCTTTTTCAAATAAATTAGTCTGTGTTAAATTGCCAATTTTAACATAAAGCATATGTGCCCCATGATCTTCTATAAGGTTTGTTTCCTTTCCTTCTCTTTTTTCATATGACCCCACTGTATAGACTTGATGTCCGTTATCTCTAAATTTCCGTAATAAATCTGGATAAATCGAATGTTGCTCTATGCTATCAATTCTTCCTGTTGTCAAAAACAAAACATTCATCGCTGGTCTCCCTTTTTTTATTACTTTATCATAATTTCATTATACTTCATCATGTAAGTTCCAATCTTATAGTTCTCACCTACAACACAAGCGTTTGTATTTCCTTCAAGATTGTTCACGATAAGTTTCATATGGTCAGCTCCACTTTCATAAGCATGAGGATAGCCGCCACCAAATCGTGGATTTACTTCTGATATATAGTACTCTCCATCAATATCAAATATATCAATATCAATCTGTCCCCTATATCCAGCTTCAGAAACAAATTTTCTTATTAACTCAAACAACTTCTCATCTTTGAACGAAACCGCTTTATCAGTTTCTCCAGCTCTCATTTTTATTTTCTTTTTCGTAAAAATGGAAACTACTTCTCCTGAAATCATATCAATATAAACGTCAGCTCCTATTTCCTGTCCATCAAGATATTCCTGAATCATCAATCCATCATCATGCGCAAATAATAGTTCTACCGTCTCTTTATCATATACTTTAGATATGGCAATACTTGCACTTCCTCTTGCTGGCTTTACAAAAACCGGATATTTGGCTTTTCCAGCTTCAACATCATAGAAAAACTCATCTTTGTTCATGTAAGACTTTGCACATTTATATCCATGGCTCTCCAACCATTTATACATTTCATATTTATCAAGAGACATTTCACAAAGTTCATAAGGTGATCCTATAACTTTTGTACCAACTGCTGCAAACTTATCTTCATTCTTTGCCAATAATGAAAGCTCTGGATCAATAAGGCTTAAAACGCCATCAATTTTTTCTTTCTCACAAATATCAAGAATAACCTCTAAATATCCTGGAGCTGTCATTCTTGGAACTATATAATATTTATCAGCTTCATATATAGAAGGAGCTAAACTACTCATATCTGTGCAAACGACCTTACCATTTTCTCCTACAGTTTTCTTAAAATATTGCACTATTTTGTTTCTTGTTCCTGAACTTAAAATTAAAATATTCATTATTACTCTCCTAACTGATTAATATTACTAAGTGCATTCCTATAGCGCTTTAACATATGTTTCCCCGCCCAAGGAACTAAATATCTTACAACGGTTGGATTTTCAATTTCTGAGTAATCTTTTAAAGTTTGTTTGCTCAATCCAAGTCTCGCTAAATATATCCGCCGAACCTTAAATAAAAATCCCAATGAGCTTAAAAGGCGAAGCTTTTTATTTTCTTTAAGATAATTAGTAAAATCTTCTCCTGTTTTTGGGGACATTCGCTTAATAATTCGAGATTTTCAATCATAACTATAACTAAAGCCTGCTCCTTGCTTTTTCATTCCAAATGCCTCTCTAGGAATACCGCATTCTTCCACTACACGTCTTGGTATTGGTCTATCATAATCATTAAGCAAGCTCCATTTTTTCATTTCATCACTGTTAGAAACTTTTTTTATACTTGGCCATGCAGTTGCACCAAATAGAGGTAATGGGCAGGATATGTAATCTACCCATAATCTTCTCTCCGAACTTCCCAAACTTGCATCTCTGGAATCAAAGCAAAAAGTATTATTCACATTTACTGCATTTCTATCCCAAATCGAATCGCCTCTTTCTCCTGTCAAAACAATATTTCCTTTAAATACATCATAAAAAGAAGCCATACTAATTTCTGATCCTAATTCGCCCGTACATACAACTTCTGCCTCTAAATAATTCTCATTGTTTTTATATGCATCATGACCACGTATAACGATATTGGTGTAACCTAATTTTCTCGCGATATCATCACCACAATCATCCTTATGTTTTCCGCATGGTGCAAATGTACAAGCAGTCGTTGCACCCATTTTTCTTCCTACAACAGCACAACATGATGCGTCATATCCTCTACTTATGGTAGAAACAACACCATACTGTTTATTTCTATTCTTATCACATGCATTTTCCTTAAGCATCAACATTGAGTGCATTAATCTATTATAATAATCGTCATAGTTTTTAAAGGATTCACAGAGTTGTTTTCTTGTTATGCTACAATTTCCCTTCTCGTCAACCACGATATTTGCATAATAAAACACTTCAACATAAGCAGTATTACCTTTATTTAATACTCTTATTTTTTGTGTGTATTCATCCAATCCTTTTCTTATACTATTAAAATCTATTTCATATCCTGCATACTCCGTATCCATTTCTAGTTCATTATATGCCATCAATAAATACAGACTATTACTCACGCAAATTGCCTGATCTTTTCTGAATATATATATACCATATGTAACATGACTAGGTGTAGAATAAATTACTTCTTTTGATTTTATTACCCCCCCGTACCACAAAACCATTCAGCATCTGCAAACAAACCTTGGTCGAATTCACCGCTCCATGCTCCTTCAACCCAAAAATTTTCTGTCATTTCAACGTGATCACCATGGATTATTTCTATCCGCTCTCCAGATATGTTTGATATCCATGCCAAAGCCGGAAATTCTTTATTTATTTTAGCTGTAACCTTCATCTACCTTATCTCCCTTACTAAATCATCAAAAAAAAGAGGTGTGCCACCTGTGTGAATAAATAACACTTTCTTATCATAAATCCCTTCTGTTTTTATATATGTCATCATACCCAGAAATGCTTTTGCCGTATATGTACCATCCATTGGAATTCCATATTTTAACATATTTTCTTTAATCGTATTTTTAATCTCGGAGTTTTCCTTTCCATAGCCATCTCCTGTATATTGATCCAAAAATATAGTTTTTTTCTGAAGTACTATTTCATCAACTTTAGGCATATATTCTCGGATGCTATCAAGCACTATATCACGTCCTCTTGGATTTTTTCTTGCAATACTAATTCCTATTATTTTTCTATCATTATCTTCATTTATTAGTTGTCCACAAACCAACCCCGCATGTGTTGTTCCAGTGCCCGAAGCAAAGAAAATATAGTCGAAATATATATCATGGGCATTTTCATATTTTTTTATCTCTTGATAACATTCAACATAGGCTTTTGTACCAATATTACCATGTCCTCCACCCGGAATAAAATATGGTCTCTTTCCGCAGTTTATTAAATTCCTTAATAAGTTTTCAATAGTATCATGTACCTGTTCAACCGGAACTGTAATTATCTTTGCACCAAACATACTCATAAATCTGCTGTTATAAGTTTCGTCAGAAACTTCTTCAGGTCCTATAAGATAACATGGCATATTTCTCGCAGCTGCCATGTTCGATATAACTCTACAATGGTTAGAATGACTACTACCATAGGTAACTACACAATCAAACTCTCCTTTATCAATTTCCTCAAAAAAAAGAAAACCTTTCCTAGCTTTATTACCTCCAAAGGAATATGGTATTAAATCATCTCTTTTCACATATATGTTGTTTTCAATTTGTTGAATAGGTGTGTTCCACATAATTACTCTTCCTTCAAATATTCATCCCTAACAAGACCGTAAATATAACGATCCACAAATTTTCCGTGCGAAACAATATCGTCTCGTATACACCCTTCCTTAATAAAACCTAATTTTTCAAATAATCTCTGCGCTGGTATATTCTCCGTTTCTGTGTATAAATAAATACGATTTAATTTAAGTTCTCCAAACGCATAGTCTAACAATATTTTGCTAGCTTGTGTTGATATGCCTTTGCCTTTTAATGAAGTTTCACCCATAGCAATGTAGTATTCTGCTTTACTATTCTTTTTATCAATTTCCAAAAGTCCTATTGTTCCACAAGGAACTCCATCAGCCTCAATTACAGCATCATAACGATCTGTTCGACCAATATTAGAATCAAACCATTTTTGTGTCTTTTCTACTTCCAATGGAATATCGTAATGAAGAAACTTATTATTCTGTGGATTATTAATCCATTCCACTTTCTTTGGTATGTCTTTTCTTTCAAACTTTCTAATTCGAACTATCATTGGTCTTTTTTCCTCTCGCGCCATCTAGACGTCCAACCTTAATTTGACTTCCGACTTGTATATCAGAACGCTTTAACACTTTTGCAACTGTCAAAAAAATCACTTTTAAATCAAATAAAAATGATATTTTGTCTACATATTCCAAATCATATTCAAAACGTTGTTCCCAACTATCAATTGCATTACGCCCGTTAATCTGTGCCCATCCTGATAGTCCCGGTCTAACATCGTGTCTGTGATGCTCCAACTCTGTATAATAAGGCAAATACTCAACCAAAAGAGGTCGTGGCCCAATAACTGACATATCTCCCTTTAAAATATTAATTACCTCAGGAAGTTCGTCCAAGGATGTCGATCTAAGTAATCTTCCGAATTTTGTAAGTCTCACATCATCTGGAAGCGGAAGTCCATTTATATCTCTAGCATCCGTCATGGTACGAAATTTATAAAGATAAAATATTGTCTCTTTTCCAGTCATTGGATCGATTTTTCCAGGTCTAGCCTGCTTGAAGATAATTGGACTCCCCAATTTTACACGTACTAAAATTGCAACGATGATATAGAGCCACCAAAAAACACCGAGTGCAAGCAAAGCACATATAATATCTATCATTCTTTTAAAATATCTATTATATATTCCATTCTTACCTTTAAACATCAGCAAGCTCCTACCCCCTATTCAAAGCAAGCCCTAATCACTTCAATAATCCTCTCCTGCTCCTCCGCAGTCATTTTATTATCGCTAGGCAAACACAATCCTCTTGTAAAAATATCCATACCTACATCAGCCACTCCGCCTGCAATATACGCATTTGATCTGGCACGTCCGTTTCCATCTCTGACAACAAATGGATTCAAACGATAAATCGGCTGCATATGCATTGGTTTCCAAATTGGTCTTCCCTCTGCATTAATAGATGCAATCGCTTCCAGTATTTCAGTTGGACAAGACTTTCCTGCTTCTTTTACATAGCAAACATCCTGCTCGCCACGAACCTGCTTGCACATTGCTTCCTTATCAATAATCAAACAAGACAGCCAATAGTTTGGCTCAGAATTTTCAAAGTCAATTGGATTCATAGAAACCGGAAGACCTTTTAATCCCTCTTTATATCTCTCATAAATTGCTTTTTTCTGTGCAATATGCTCATTCAGATATGGGAACTGTCCACGAACTACACCAGCTATTACATTACTCATGCGGTAGTTATAACCAAGTTCTTCATGCTGATACCATGCAGCATTTTCTCTCGCCTGTGTAGACCATTTACGAACTTTGTTTGCTGCTTCTTCATCATCAGTTAAGAAACATCCACCTGCACTTCCGGTGATAATCTTATTTCCATTAAAAGAAATGGTGTTATATTTTCCAAATGTACCAGTCTGTACTCCCTTATATGTAGCTCCCATAGATTCTGCTGCATCTTCTACTAAAATTGCACCATGCTTTTTAATAATAGCATTTAATTCATCTACTTTACCCGGAGTTCCATAAAGATGTGCAACAACTACTACCTTCGTATCTGGATAAATTTCAAATGCTTTTTCAAGTGCCACTGGATCCATATTCCATGTGTCATATTCCGTGTCAATAAATACCGGCTCACCGCCCTCGTAAACAACAGGATTTACGGTTGCGTCAAATGTCATATCAGAGCAGAATACTTTCTTTCCCTCTAATGCACCATGCCCAACTTTTGGCATACCATATGCTTCAATACCTGCAAGTTTCATTGCCAGATGCAATGACGCTGTTCCTGCTGATAATGCAACTGCGTATTTGCAGCCGATATATTCACATGCCATTCTTTCTACTTCATTGATATTTTTTCCAACTGTGGACATCCAGTTCGTTTCATATGCTTCTTTTACATACTCAATTTCTGGGCCATGCATGGTTGGGCTGCTCAACCATATTTTAGACTCAAATTTTTCAAATTTATTGTTTTCTTTAAACATGACTTTCTTCCTCTTTTCGCCCAATCTCTTTTTTTCAGAATGTATTAATTTGTTATTAAGCAATTCTCTTTATTTACGTCTTCTGGTGTTTTGAATGTTGGAACAACCGATCTTAATGCTTCTTTTGCAATCAGATCCCTTTCACATAATCTCCATATCTTTTAGAGGCTGCAATTAATAATTTTCTCCCCATTTTCAACACACTCTTCATAATTATTTGTTTTTATAGGTAAGTTCTTTAACACGGCGACTAGCCTGTGAATGTTCTTATTAAAAAGCTCATTCGCAGGCTAGGTCAAACCTCTTATTCAAAGGATTCCTGATCATCTTTGTTATTGTACATAAATCAAGCTCCTAGCTAATTAATCTCTCCCGTACAGATCTCTAGTATAGACCTTATCTCTAACATCATCAAGGCAGCTGTCATATCTGTTAGCAACAATAGACTGGCTCATTGACTTGAATTTTTCCAAATCATTTACAACCTTGCTGCCAAAGAACGTGTCGCCGTCCTCAAGGGTCGGCTCATAAATTATAACCGTAGCGCCCTTTGCCTTGATACGCTTCATAACGCCCTGGATACTGCTCTGACGGAAATTATCTGAGTTGGACTTCATTGTAAGCCTATAAACGCCTATGACAACGTCCTTTTCTCTATCCTTATCCCAATTGCTACTTCCAGTATAATATCCAGCAAGTTCAAGCACCTTATCTGCAATAAAGTCTTTTCTAGTCCTGTTACTTTCAACAATAGCAGACATCATGTTCTGCGGTACATCTTCATAGTTTGCAAGCAGCTGCTTTGTATCCTTTGGCAGGCAATATCCACCATAACCAAAGCTTGGATTGTTGTAGTGACTACCAATTCTAGGATCAAGGCAAACACCATTTATAATATCCTGAGTATTAAGTCCCTTTACTTCAGCATAAGTATCAAGCTCGTTAAAATACGAAACTCTAAGTGCAAGATAAGTATTTGCAAACAGCTTAACAGCCTCAGCCTCGGTAAATCCCATAAAAACCGTGTCAATATCTTCCTTTATCGCACCCTCCTGCAAAAGCTTTGCAAAAAGCTCTGCCTTTTCTCTCGTATCATCATCACAACTTACGATAATTCTGCTTGGATACAGATTATCATACAAAGCCTTTGACTCACGGAGAAACTCAGGGCTGAAAATTATCTTATCAGTGCTATACTTTTCCCTTACTGACTTTGTGTAGCCAACTGGGATAGTACTTTTTATGACCATGATAGCATCAGGATTGACTTTCATAACAAGCTCTATAACTGCTTCTACAGCTGAAGTATCAAAGAAATTCTTCTTGCTGTCATAGTTAGTCGGAGCCGCAATTATAACAAATTCAGCATCCTTGTACGCCGTTTCGCCATCAAGCGTTGCCGTCAGATCAAGCTCTTTTTCAGCAAGATACTTTTCTATATAATCGTCCTGAATAGGAGACTTTTTATTATTGATAAGCTCAACCTTTTCAGGGATAATGTCAACAGCCGTTACATGATTGTGCTGTGCAAGCAATACTGCAAGCGACAATCCAACATAACCTGTTCCTGCTACTGCTATCTTTCTGTTCATTTTCTTAAACTTCCTTATACTTCGAGTTCTTTCACAACTAAAATGCATCAGCAATAAATGTAATATAAACTATACACTCATTCACGTTAATAATTTTATCACAAAATTTTAATCTAGTCAAGTATTCACCCCATATTTTATGTATATTTTTTCAAAAATCGTTACATTTTCAGTGTAATAAACAATGCTAACCATTTACAAAAAGCTCAGTTTGTGCAATTTTATACTAAGCTGAAAGCTATAATTTTCTTCATTTAAAATTGTTAAATCATGAAACGTTTTGAAAAATATTTTTACCACAAGATTGATGCAGACAAAAGCTGACTTGATTTTTATCTGCATTTTACACGGCTTTTATTGATTATCAGGCAAAACCAGCATATAATCATAATAGTAATTATGGCGAAGTATGAGAAATATGATTGGAGCGGTGTTTATGATAGTAAAAATTTTCTGTGCGGTTTTGGTAGCCCTTGGAGTGAGCGTTGCAATTGTTCTAGGCGGTCTGATAATTTTGGCTTCTTGTGTTAGTGGCAGAAAAAAGCCTGCTGGTGACAATACCGCTGATGATGAAGATACCTTTATGTACACAAATTATATGCAGGGATTTTACCTATAACTTTTTCTACCCTGCCAAGCTTTTTGTATACCATTTTTTATTCTACCACTCGACCCCAAAAAACTATTGACACAGCCCGAAACTTGTGCTATACTCTCAACAAAATCAAGTGGAACTACACACAGAAAGGGCGTTTTATAATGACTGAAAAAGGAAAAATGCTTGCGGGCAAGATATATGACCCCTCCGACAAGGAGCTTGCAGAATTGAGGACAAAGGCTCACAAGCTTTCACAGCAGTACAGCAGTTTGTATGAAGATGATGAGAGAAGAAACGCTATCCTTGACGAGCTTCTGCCCGACCATGGCGAGGGATTTTTTCTCCAAGGTCCTGTGTATTTTGACTATGGCGTTTTCACAAAGTTCGGCTCAGGCTGCTATGCAAACTTCAATCTGACAGTGCTTGACACCTGCCCTGTGACGATTGGCGACAACGTGTTTTTCGGTCCCAACTGCACCATTGCCACACCTGTTCACCCATTCAGATGGCAGGAGCGTAACATGAAGAAAAAGTCTGACGGCACTGTTTATGATGATGAATACGGCAAGCCTATCACAATACACTCCAACTGCTGGATAGCGAGCAATGTTGTCATCACAGGCGGAGTTACCATAGGCGAGGGCTGTGTTATCGGTGCAGGAAGCGTTGTCACCCGTGACATACCGCCAAATTCTCTTGCAGCAGGAAATCCATGCAAAGTTATCCGTGAGATAACTGAGGAGGATTCTATCAAGTACAAAGCAGAACTTTTCTGAGCATAAAAAATACCCCTGACCAGAAAATGATCAGGGGCATTTTTATCGTCTGTCATATCATTGAGTATAGACCCATTTTTTATCGGACCACGCTCCGTTATAAGTCTTTCCACCTTTGACAGTGTAGCTTCTTACACGGACGTAATATTTTTGATATCTCGCAAGCCCGGAAACTGTCTTTTTATCGGTGTGGTTGTTTGTTACCTTTACGCTTTTTGCTCCCTTAAAGTCGGAACGCTGTGAGTATGATATTTCATATCCCGTGGCAGAGCCTTTCTGTGCATAATCTATAAAGAAGCCTGCATATGTGCCATAAAGCTTTTGTATCACCTGCTTTGCAGGATAGATAGCAAAGCTTTTGGTGATAACTCCGCCGTAAATGCCCTTGCCTATGATAGTCACCTTTGCGGTGCCGACCTTTGTGTTTGCAGAATATTTCACAGTGTAGTCTGTGCCGTTTTTAAGGGTCTTTGAGCCGTATTTTACTGTGATCTTCTGCGTTATCGCCTTGCCGGTAAAGCTTTTTGAAGAAATACCGCTGACCTTTGCGTTTGCAAAATTAGTATTTGCCGTCACAATGCTTTTAGAGTCTGACCAATTGCCGTAATAGGTCTTTCCGCCCTTGACAGTATAAGAACGAACTCTTACATAATATGTCTTTGAAGCCCCTAATCCAAGTACCGTCATCTTATCCGTCTTGTTGGTGGTGGATCTGTAAGTGGAAGCATTTGAAAAATCAGATCTTGTGCCATACTGGACCTCATAGCCTGTTGCAGATCCTTTCTGCACAAAATCCACAAAAAAGCCCTTGTATCTTGTTTCAAGCACCTGTATCTGCTGTTTTGCAGGATTTATAACAAAAGAAACGGTCTGCTTGCCCTTATAGTTTCCGTAAAATTCTACTGTTATCTTGCCCATGCCAACGTTCACGTTTGAGAAATACATCACCATATAATCAACATAACGCTCAAGGGTCTTATTGCCGTCCTTTATAAGCACATCAGGCGTTATCGCCTTGCCGGTGAACGACAGCGGTGTAGCGTAATAAAGCTTGAACTTGGAAGCGTCCTTTGGCTGGATAGTAAAGCTTTTTGCAACAGAGCCTCTGTATTCGCCTTTTCCAACAAAGGTCATTTTTGCAGGTCCTGCGTTAAGATTGGTCTTATAATATACAGTGTAATCCACGCCCTCTTTAAGCTCTTTGCCCTCATAGGTGAGCGTTACGTCAGGCTGTTCAATATTCTTTCCTGTGTATGTGAAGCTGTTCTTGAAGCCTGATATCTCGCAGTCTGCAATAAGCTTGCTGTCAGAATACTCCGCTGTGACAGTCATATCCTCCATGACGTTTTTATAGTCATTGTCCCATCCTGTAAAACGCAGACCCTTTATAGCAGGGGCTTTCGGAGCTTTTGCAGACTTACCATATTCCACTGTCTGCTGACTTATCACCTTGCCGTCCTTATCCACAAACGTAACGTTATATGTATAAGGCTTCCATGCGGCATAAAGAGTTTTTGCACCGCCTGAATATGAGATACTTTCTATTCTTTCACCTGAAAGTGCAGCGTTATCATACCAGCCTGCAAAGTCTGCACCCTCTTTTGTCGGCTCGGAAAGCGTTACGCTTTCGCCCTCGCTGAGATATTCCGGATTGCCTGTGCTGTTCGTGCCGCCATTTAAAACATAGTCGATAGTGACAAATTTTGCTTCAACAAGCTTTGCCTTTACTGTGCTGTCAGCAGTATAAACTGTGTTCGCATCGACAGCAATTCCGTTCTTGTACCATTTAAGAGCATAACCGCTTTGCACTTTGACAGCAGGATATTTCACCTTGCCGTCCTTATCAGTGCAGGCATAATGCTTGCCGTCGGGAGCTTCAAATGTTATCTTGTGCGAAGCCTGCTCCCCAGGACGAGCTAGCCTTGCTTTGCCGCCTGCCATTGTCCACCTGCCGCTGTCTGTCTGCTTTCCGCCAATGGTATTCAGCGAATAAGCTGCAGAGCTTGTAACGTTAGACAAAGCCGTTTTCTTTACCCTGCTGTCAGAAAAGTTGCCGTTATACCAACAACCGGCATATTGCTGTCCATAATAAAAAGCGTCATTATCAATGCTGCCCACCATAGCTTTAGCATTTGAACTGCTTGACTTTGCAAGGTCTGAAACGCACTCTGTCAGGGTCAGACCACCTGCTTTGCCCACGATTCCGCCTGCCGAGCTTGTACCCTTGACAGTTCCGCTGAACGTACAGCGTTGGATAGATACCGCATCAAATTCACCAACGATCCCGCCTGCGTACTTACCGCTGACAGTTATTTTCTCAGCACTGAGATCTCTTATCTGCGCTCTGTCCTCAGCATAGCCGAACAGACCTGCATAAGAATTGTTTTGGATAACAGCGTTTTTCAGAACGTGTCCGTTGCCGTCAAAATATCCGCAAAAAGGTTTTGAAGCCGTTCCTACTGCCGATATCTTTGCACCACCGAAGTCGATGTCTTTTTCAAGCACAACACGCTTTCCTGCGAAGCTTTCACCGCCTGATACACGCTTTGCGAAGTTTTTCCAATCCGTCGCTGTCTTTATAACAAGGCTTTGTTCCTTTATCTCTTTCGCCTTTGCCTTTATAAGAAGCTTGGCATTGGTAATATCGTTCTTTGATGCGTTTTCGTCTGCAATAACTTTCTTGCCGTTGTTGACCTCACGCTCATAACCGCTCTGCTTTTCATACTTTGCCACAAGTGTTTCAAGCTCGCTTTTATCAGACTTATCTATATCATCGGTATAGGCAAATATTATAGGCTGACCGGTATAAGCGTCCCTGTCGGTAACGTCCGTCCAACTGTCGCCGTCATTGGAAATATACGCCTGACCAGGCTTCATGACCCCGTCTGAATAGCCATAAACGGTCACATAGCCTGAGCCGTCATCACCGCTGAATGTCATCACGACAGAATATCTTTCGCCCTCGTCAAGCTCAACATCAGGGATATCCACAGTATAAAAGCCGTCGCTCTGCACCTTTCCGCTGACCTCACATTCAAGTATCCCCACAGGAGTGCTGTCTGAAACAGAAGTGTAGACCTGCACGGTGTAGTCAGACTTTCCGGTGTAGCCAAGATACATAAAGCCCACTTTGTCAAGAAGCTCGTCTTTTTTTGCTGTAAAAACATCAGCACCGCTCATTTTATTTTCATTGCTAACATAAAATATAGAATTATCCTTATTAGCAGGATAATGGTAATTATTATCACAGCTTTCAGTGAGGTCGAATGCCACCCAATCGGTCATTTCTGCCTCTTCATAGGATATCCAGTAATAGCCGTCTGTGCCATTGGATACTCCCCAAGAGCCTTTCACAAGCCATGCCCCGTTTTTCTTTGGCTGATAGCCTGCAAGGAAATTTGACTTGCTATAATTATCGTCCCAGCCCACTACGCTTACGGCATGATTTATTCCACTATATTTTGTAGTTTCCGGATCGTAATAGCTTTTGTTATCAAAGGTCATATACAGGTCGTCTGCATAATAGCTCACCATTACTCCGCCAAGCTCTTTTATCTTGTTTTTAATGGCGTTTCGTCCGCCTGTGATAGTGGAAGCGTAATTAAGCTGATATTCGCAAACGCCCTTTTTCTCCTCAGATACGATAGTGGCTTCCGTTGCGTCAGACACGAAAGGCTCATATTCATCATAGCAAAGTCCCCTATGAGCCGCCATTGCAAGGGACGAATCCATCCACGTTCCGCCGCAATCCCATATTGACTCGTCAAATCCGCCGTTAGCATATGTAGAGAGGACAAGGCTCGGCACAGAAAACTGCACGTTTTGATTTTCAAGCCCCTTTTGAATAAGATTGCTCTCTGTGCAGGAAAGTGCCGCAAACGCCCAGCAAGTGCCTGTCTGGAACTGGTTTTTGATAGTCGTCAGCGTATTCTTAGATCTGGGGTCATATTTCGCAGGCAGCGAAGCCGTTGCCTTTTGTGCATAAGGTGAAACCCCGTCGTCCGTGTCGACCAGATCTTCATCAGCGATCTCCGATTTTTCCAGACCTTCCTTTTCGTAGCCATAACCATTATCAGTAAAAATTATCCTGCCCATCTTAAATTTCGGGCTGTCATTATCTCCGCCATGCTCCATATCCGCAAAAGCTGCGCAAGGAAACTGCACTGACAATATCGCCGCAGTCAAAATGGCAGCACATTTATAGATCACCTTCATAAAGATCTCCTTTGGTATGATATTAGCATAGTCCAAACTGCTGACTACAGTGGTGACAGGCTATGCTTATTTTGATATAATAAGAAGGTAATGGACTGACGGTCACCCCCTTAGAAC